>NZ_REHE01000001.1:0-37788 GCF_003692985.1 Lactobacillus sp. ESL0237
TTGGAGTTTGATATTAATGAATTTTGGGAGCATTTTAATACTGAAATGCATCAACGCTTTAACGAAGTAGCATATAATGCTTGGTTCAAACATACCAAGCCTATTTCTTTTGACCAGACCAGCCATGAATTAAAAATTGCCGTTCAAAATCCGGTAACCAAAGGCTATTGGGAAAAGAACCTATCTGCTCAATTAATTCAATCAGCATATGGTTATGCCAATATTGAAGTCATTCCGATTTTTCGAATTGAAGAAACTAGTAGCAGCGAGCGCTTAGTTACACCGAGTTCACAGTCAAAGATGCCCACGGGCCAGACACAAAAGACCACACCAAATGCGTTTGTCCGCAATCTTAAATTAAACGAAAAATATACTTTTGATAACTTTGTCCAAGGTGAAGGAAACAAGTTAGCTGCTGGCGCTGCATTAGCGGTTGCGGATAGCCCTGGTAGTTTTTATAATCCACTTTTTATTTTTGGTGGTGTGGGATTAGGTAAAACCCACCTAATGCAGGCCATTGGTCATCAAATGCTGGCTGAACGTCCAAATGCTAAAATCGTCTATATTCAAAGCGAAACTTTTGTTAATGATTTTATTAATTCCATCAAAAATAAAACGCAAGATCAATTTCGGGAAAAATACCGAACTTGCGATTTATTATTAGTCGACGACATTCAGTTCTTTGCTAAAAAAGAAGGAATTCAAGAAGAATTCTTTCATACTTTTGAAACGCTCTATAACGATCAAAAACAAATTGTCATGACTAGTGATCGCTTACCAACTGAGATTCCCGATTTATCTGAAAGATTAGTTTCTCGCTTTACCTGGGGTTTGCAAGTTGAAATTACTCCTCCGGACCTAGAGACGCGAATTGCAATTTTACGCAAAAAAGCGGAAGCAGAGAACCTCACTATTGATGACAACACCTTAGATTATATTGCTTCACAAGTTGATACTAATATTCGGGAACTAGAGGGGGCCCTGGTCAAAGTACAGGCACATGCCACAATTGAGCATGAAGATATTAATGTTAATTTAGCGCGTGAAGCATTGGCCGACCTCAAATTAGTACAAAAAAATCAAGGACTGCAAATTTCTAAAATTCAAGAAGTTGTTGCAAATTACTTTCAAACTTCAACTTTTGAGTTAAAAGGTAAGAAAAGAGTTCGACAAATCGTGATCCCACGCCAGATTGCCATGTATTTGTCACGTGAATTAACTGATTCTAGTTTGCCGAAAATCGGACAAGAATTTGGTGGTAAAGATCATACTACCGTGATGCATGCTTATGAAAAAATTAGCCAAGAAATTAAAACTAATTCTGATATTAAGACTGCAGTTTTTGATTTAAAGCAAATGCTCGATCACTAACCAAATTAATTATTGTGGAAAAGATATTGACTTATACACAACTTCTTAACCGTACGAATTACGTTATTTTAGGGTCAACTTACTTTTTCAACACAAATCACAGGACCTACTAATACTACTTAAATAAATATATAATTAATATATAAAGAAATTAGCCATTACAGGAGGCAACTATGAAATTTACTGTTAATCGAAATCTTTTTATCGATAATTTAAATAACGTCATGCACGCAATCTCTTCTAGAACAACGATTCCTATTCTTAGTGGTATCAAACTTAACCTATCTGAAAATGAATTACTGCTAACAGGTAGTGATACTGAAATATCAATTGAAATTCGCATTCCAGTCAGTGAAGATTTAAAAGTCGACTCTCCAGGATCAATTGTTCTACCTGCACGCTTTTTTAGTGAGATAATCAAGCGTTTGCCAGGTAAGGAATTTTCACTAGAAGTAAAAGAAAGCTTTCAAACCCAAATTGTTTCCGAGAATAGCGAATTTACGATTAATGGATTAGATTCCAATACTTACCCAAGATTACCGGAAATTTCCGACGATTCCGCTTTTATAATTTCGGGAAAAACTTTCCGTGAAATTATCAATGAAACCCAATTTGCTGTTGCTACTCAAGAAAGTCGTCTCGTACTAACGGGCGTTCATTTTACCTTTAGTCCCAATAAGATTCATGCCGTTGCAACTGATTCACATCGCTTATCAAGTCGTGCTCTAATTTTAGATCAAGGTGCACAAACTGAAACTGATTTAATTATTCCGGGAAAAAGCTTATTAGAATTAGCGCGAATTATTGGTGAGACAGATCCTCAAATTAAAGTTTGTCCAGGTGAAAACCAAGTATTATTTGAAATTGGTAATATCTTATTTTATTCACGGTTACTTGAGGGCAGTTACCCAGATACAGCTCGGTTAATTCCAACTGAAAGTACAACTCAAGTTGAATTTGATTTGGCTGAATTATCTAGCGCACTTGATCGAGCAAGTTTATTGACCCATGCTGGACGTAATAACGTAGTTGATTTAACCTTAGATACAGAAAAGCAAAGTGTTAAATTATCGGGTGAGTCGGCAGAAATTGGTAATGTTGAAGAAAACGTAAGTTTTCGCCAACTAACTGGTAGCAATTTGAAAATATCATTTAACCCAGATTACTTACGTGATGCCTTGCGCGCGTCTGTATCTGATGCAGTAATTATGGAATTTACGCAACCTTTGCGTCCGTTTACTGTTAATCCAAATAAAACGGACATTGACTTTGTTCAATTAATTACCCCAGTTAGAACTTTTTAGAAAAAAAGCCATTAATTTAAGCTAATGGCTTTTTTTTGTATGACCTTGTTAAAATGGTCAAGATGCGGGGCTGTATTTTATTTTTGAGTCCTTTACTATAAGATGTTTATTTTGAAAAACAGCGGTTATAGGGCTTTATATTGCCACTTAAGTTGTCTTTTAGTGATGAAACGAATATACTTAATATAAGAAATATTAGAAGTTTATAGTGGTGAAGGTGGATATTATTAAGGAATTTAAAGTAAAGGGCGAATATATTACCCTGAGTCAATTTCTCAAAGAAGAAAGTATCATTTCATCGGGTGGACAAGCTAAATGGTACTTGCAGGAAAATCCGGTTTTTCTTAATGGAGTCAAAGAGAATCGGCGTGGTAAAAAAATTAGACCAGATGATCAAGTTGAAATAGCTGACGAAACATATAAATTTCGGTAAGCAACAAAAAGATGTACCTTAAGCATTTTATTGCGCAACATTATCGTAATTTACACCAGTGCGATATTAATTTTGATCCTAACGTTAATATTTTTATTGGACAAAATGCGCAGGGAAAAACAAACTTGCTCGAAGCTATTTATTTTTTGGCATTAACTAGATCGCATCGTACAAATAACGACAAAGATTTAATTGCTTTTAAACAGGAGTATGCAAATATTTCAGGTCGTGTTTATAAAAGTCAGCTTGATTTGTCCTTGCGCGTCCTAATTACAAAAAAAGGTAAAAAAGCTTGGATTAATCGTATTGAGCAAGCCAAACTTTCTAAGTATGTTGGACAGTTAAATGCTATTTTATTTTCTCCTGAAGATCTAGAACTTATTAAAGGGGCGCCGGCTCTGCGGCGGCGTTTTATGGACCAAGAATTTGGCCAGATTGATGCAGAATATCTTTATTTTGCTGGTAAGTATAAGCAAGTATTACAGCAAAAAAATAATTACCTTAAGCAACTAGCTAGAGGTAGAACAAAAGATACTGTCTTCTTAGAGGTTCTATCTGATCAATTGGCTGGGGTAGCTGCAGAAATAATTGTAAGACGATTTAAGTTTTTAAGATATTTGGATAAATATGCTAAAGAGGCTTATAAGCACATTAGTTCAAGTGGGGAGCTGCTGCAAGTTACCTATAGACCTTCAGTTAGTGATATTACTAGTCATGATAGTTTAGAAGAAGTTTATCGTAAGCTGCGAGTTAGTTTTCAAAAAAATCAGACTAATGAAATTACGAAGGGAACGACTTTAAGTGGTCCACACCGGGATGATGTTGAATTTGAGTTAGATAATAAAGATGCTCATTTATATGGATCCCAAGGACAACAAAGGACAATCGCACTTAGTATTAAGTTAGCGGAAATACAACTAGTTCATCATTTAACAGATGAGTATCCGCTGCTGTTGCTTGATGATGTAATGAGCGAACTTGATCACAACCGTCAAAATGCGTTGCTAAATTATATTCATGGCAAAACGCAAACCTTTATAACAACAACAGATCTTGCAGGTATTTCCTGGGAAATAATAAAAAAGCCCAAAATATTTCGAATAAAGTCTGGAAAAATTTATTTAGAAGAAGGGAAATTGAATGGCCGATAATAAAAAAGAAAATATTGATCAAATTAAACAATATGAAAAAGAAGCTGATAAATATAATGCCAGTCAAATTCAAGTCTTAGGTGGACTTGAGGCTGTTCGTAAACGACCGGGGATGTATATTGGGTCAACTAGTTCTCAAGGATTACACCACTTGGTTTGGGAAATAATTGATAATGGTATTGATGAGAGCCTAGCCGGATTTGCCACTAAAATTGAAGTTACCATTAACGAAGATGGTAGTGTTACTGTTCAAGATGACGGACGTGGTATTCCGGTTGATATTCAAAAGAAAACAGGGCGTCCAGCATTGGAAACTGTTTTTACAGTTTTACATGCTGGTGGAAAATTTGGCGGTGGCGGATATAAGGTTTCTGGTGGATTGCATGGTGTTGGGGCATCGGTAGTTAATGCACTGTCAACTAAACTTGACGTTACCACTATGCGTGATGGCAAGAAGTATTACATTGATTTTGACCATGGTCGGGTTAATACTGAAATGAAGCTTGCAGGAACCGTACCGTCGAGTGTGCATGGAACAATTGTTCACTTTTTCCCCGACCCAGATATTTTTACAGAGACTACTTCATTTGATGATCAGGTATTGAAAAATAGGATTCGTGAGCTAGCTTTCTTGAATAAAGGTTTGAAGTTAACCTTTACTGATCAGCGAAAAGAAAGTGCTGAAACTGATGTATATCACTTTGAAGGCGGTATAAAAGAATATGTTTCATTTTTAAATAAGGGAAATGACGTTCTATTTACTGAACCAATTTATGTTGACGGCACTTACAATGACATTAATGTTGAAGTTGCCTTGCAATATACTACTGGGTATAAAACGACATTAATGACTTTTGCTAACAATATCCATACTTATGAAGGTGGAATGCATGAGGCTGGCTTTAAGACGGCCTTAACGAGAGTAGTTAATGATTATGCCCATAAGACCAAGTTGCTAAAGGATAATGATGACAATCTTTCAGGTGAAGATATTCGGGAAGGCATGACTGCTGTTGTTTCAGTTAAGCATCCAAATCCACAATTTGAAGGACAGACAAAAACTAAACTGGGCAATTCTGACGCTCGAACTGCGGTTGATCATTCGTTTTCTGAAACTTTTAACAACTTTTTGTTAGAGAATCCGCAAGTTGCACGTAAAATATTGGAAAAGGCGCAGTTAGCTGAAAGGGCACGGACAGCTGCTAAGCGAGCACGTGAAGTAACACGGAAAAAATCGGGCTTAGAAATTGCTAATTTACCTGGTAAATTAGCTGATAATACCAGTAATGATCCCAGTATTTCTGAATTGTTTATTGTTGAGGGAAATTCTGCCGGTGGTTCTGCTAAGCAAGGTCGGTCGCGGTTGACCCAAGCAATTTTACCAATTAGAGGTAAGATTTTAAATGTTGAAAAAGCATCAATGGATCGTATTTTAGCGAATGAAGAGATTAGATCTTTGTTTACAGCCTTAGGTACGGGTTTTGGCGCTGACTTTGATGTCTCTAAAGCAAGATACCATAAGCTAATTATTATGACAGATGCGGACGTTGATGGGGCTCATATTAGAACCTTGTTGCTAACCTTGTTTTATAACTATATGAAACCAATGATTGAAAAGGGATATGTTTATATTGCACGTCCACCCCTATATCAGGTGCGCCAGGGTAAAGTAATCAGATACCTTGATACTGATGAAGAGCTACATGATTACCTAGGTAGTCTCCAGCCTAGTCCTAAGCCAACGGTGCAACGCTACAAAGGATTAGGTGAAATGGATCCAGAGCAATTGTGGGAGACAACTATGAATCCCGAAAATCGTCGCCTTGATCGAGTTAGTCCTGAATATGCTAAAAATGTAGATGAAGTTTTTGAATTATTAATGGGTAATGAGGTAGCACCACGACGTAAATTTATTGAAGAAAACGCTAAATACGTTGAAAATATAGATGCATAGGGAGGTTTAAATGGATAACGACAATCAAGGTCAGGATCATCGAATAAGAAATGTTGACTTGACTAGCGTAATGAATAGTTCGTTTCTTGATTATGCCATGTCGGTTATTGTGGCTCGAGCATTACCAGATGTTCGGGATGGCTTAAAGCCAGTACAGCGCCGTATTCTTTATGGTATGAGTGAACTGGGAGTTACACCGGATAAACCATATAAAAAATCAGCTAGAATCGTGGGAGAAGTTATGGGTAAGTTTCACCCCCATGGTGATTCTTCGATTTATCTAGCGATGGCGCACATGGCCCAGGATTTTAGTTACCGCTACATGTTAGTAGATGGACATGGTAATTTTGGTTCGGTTGATGGTGATGAGCCAGCCGCAATGCGGTATACTGAAGCCCGCATGAGTAAAATTGCGGTTGAAATGTTACGGGATATTAATAAAAATACGATTGACTGGCAGCGGAATTATGATGATTCTGAGAATGAGCCGATTGTTTTGCCGGCTAGAATTCCGAACCTTTTGGTAAACGGTACAAGTGGTATAGCAGTAGGAATGACAACTAATATACCACCACATAATTTATCAGAAGTTATTAAAGGGATACATATGGTGATGGCCAATCCCGATGTTACGACTAAGGAGTTAATGAAAGCAATTCCTGGACCTGATTTCCCAACGGGAGGGACAATCATGGGTCGTAGTGGCATCTATCGTGCTTATGAAACTGGCCGTGGTAATATTGTCGTACGGGCTAATACTGCCATTGAAACTGAAAAAAGTGGCCGAGAACGGATTGTTGTAACTGAGTTACCTTACTTAGTTAACAAGGCGGAATTAGTTAAAAAAATCGCTGATTTGGCGCGGGCTAAAACAATTGATGGTATAACTGGAGTTCGAGATGAATCCGATCAAACAGGAATGCGCCTAACTATTGATATTCGACGAGATGCTAGCGCAAGTGTTGTACTAAATAATTTGTTTAAGTTAACGCAAATGCAAGCAAATTTTGGGATGAATATGGTCGCGATTGTTGACGGCGCACCCCATTTTTTAAGCTTAAAACAAATGCTGGAATATTATCTTAAGCATCAAGAAGATGTTGTTACTCGTAGGACAAAGTTTGAGCTGGGTAAAGCTGAAGCTAGAGCTCACATTTTAGCTGGATTGAAGATTGCTTTAGATCATATTGATGAAATCGTACGAATTATTCGACAGAGTGAATCGAGTGATATTGCCAAAGCAGCTTTGATTAGTCGTTTCGGACTTGATGATAAGCAATCACAAGCTATCTTAGATATGCGTTTAGTACGTTTAACTGGCTTAGAGCGCGATAAAGTTGAAGAAGAATATAAAGAATTGCAAGTTAGAATTGCTGATTATAAGGATATTCTAGCTCATCGGGAGCGAATTAATGAGATTATCTATGAGGAATTATTAGAAACACAAAAACGTTTTGGTGATGAACGTCGCACTAAGATTGGCGATGGTGAAGTCATCTCAATCGAAGATGAGGATTTAATTGAAAAACAGGATGTTTTATTAACTTTAACCCATAGTGGCTATATCAAGCGGATGCTCATTAATGAATTTAAAACGCAAAATCGTGGTGGTAAAGGCATCAAGGGAATGGGAATTAAAGATGGCGACTTTATTGAAAAATTAATGTATTCCAGTACCCATGACTTGTTACTATTCTTCAGCAATAAAGGTAAAGTTTATTCTAAGAAAGCCTATGAAATTCCTGAATTTAGTCGGACCGCTAAAGGCTTACCAATAGTTAATTTATTGCAATTGGAAAAGGGAGAAAAGATTGAAACAATCGTTAATATCCCTGAAGATGCAAATGACCAATATTTATTCTTTATTACTAAGTTAGGAGTTGTTAAGCGCACTCATGTTAGTGAATTTGCTAACATCAGAAATAGTGGGTTGATTGCGTTGACTTTACGCGATGGCGATGAATTAACCAATGTTTTATCAACTGATGGTAAACAGGATATTTTAATTGGAACCCATTTAGGTTATGCAGTTCGCTTTAATGAAACCACAGTTCGTTCAATGGGTAGAACAGCTGCTGGCGTACGTGGTATTAACTTGCGTGCTAATGATTATGTAGTTGGATCTGGTGTTGTGAGTGATCAAGATGAAATTATGGTTATTTCTGAAAAAGGTTACGGCAAACGTACATCTGCTGCTGAATATCCAACTAAGGGGCGTGGCGGTAAAGGAATTAAAACCGCTAATGTTACTGAAAAGAATGGTCCCTTATCTGGCGTGACCGTAATTGATAGTACCCAAAATATTATGGTGATTACCAATGATGGTATTATGATTCGCTTTAAAATTGATGATGTTTCGCAAACTGGACGTAGTACAATTGGGGTTCGCTTAATTAAAGTTAATGCTGAAAATAAGGTGGCCAGTTTGGCAATAGTTCCAGCAGAAGAAGATCAAACAGTTGGTGAAAAAGAAAGCCAAGATGAGGACATAAAAGGCTAAGCCTCAACTATAAATTTTTAAAAAATTATCAGACATTTTGACGTATTTATTCTATGAAGAGAGTAAAATCTTTTGTAGGATCACGTGAAGATAGTTTGGTAATTTTTTAGTATTGTGCTAAAATTAGAGATTGTGAGTAATAAATTGATTACTTTCCTTGTTCTTGAATTTTAGCAAGAACCATTTAGTCCAAAAGGAGGTGCACTAGTATGACAACTACAAAGTACGAAATAACTTATATTATTAAGCCTGATATTGATGAAGAATCAAAGAAGGCGCTAGTTGAAAACTATGATAAAGTTATTACCAATAATGGTGGTACGATAGTTGAGTCAAAAGACTGGGAAAAGCGTCATTTTGCATACGAAATCAACAAATATCGTGAGGGAACTTACCATATTATGGTTTTCACTGCTGATAACGCAGATGCAGTTAATGAATTTGATCGTCTATCTAAGATTGATACTGCTGTTTTACGTTCAATGACTGTTAAATTAGATAAATAGGCAAAACTTTATCGTTTTCGTGATTTAGGAAAGGGAGGACCTATAGTATGATTAATCGAGTTGTACTTGTCGGCCGTTTAACACGTGATCCTGAATTACGTACTACTGGGAGTGGAATCTCGGTTGCTACGTTTACTCTTGCTGTTGATCGTCAGTATACTAACGCTCAAGGTGAGAGAGGAGCAGACTTTATCAGTTGTGTCATTTGGCGCAAGGCCGCAGAGAACTTCTGTAACTTTACGTCAAAAGGGTCACTTGTTGGTATTGATGGCCGGATTCAAACCAGAACATACGATAATAAAGATGGGCAAAGAGTATATGTGACTGAGGTTGTCGTTGATAACTTTTCACTGCTTGAATCACGCAAAGAGCGTGAAGCCCGTGGCCAAAATGGTGATTTTACACCGAATAATACCGGCAACTTTGGTAATCCAAATACCACTAGTTCGCCTAATATGGGAGCATCTAATCAAAATAACCCAATTAATAATCAGCCGGATGTAACGCAGGATCCGTTCGCTGGTTCGGGTGATACAATTGATATTTCGGATGACGATCTTCCATTCTAACTTTTAAAGAAAGGACCTAGGATATGGCTCAACAAAGAAGAGGCGGCCACCGTCGTCGTAAGGTTGACTTTATCGCAGCCAACCATATTGATTACGTTGACTACAAGGACGTTGATCTGTTGAAACGTTTTATCTCAGAAAGAGGTAAAATCTTACCACGTCGTGTCACTGGCACTAGCGCTAAGAATCAACGTAAAGTAGCTAAGGCAATCGAAAGAGCTCGCATTATGGGCTTGTTGCCATTTGTTACTGAAGACTAATTAGTCTAATAAAAATTTAAACGTACTAAGTTTTTGAAAACTTAGTACGTTTTTTAGTTAAGTATTAGAAAGTTTCTTATCCTGTAAATACAAGGTATAATAAAACTGATATGTTTTACATTACTTTAGGAAGGATCTTACATGAAAGATTTTTTACGTAATGAATTACCTGCTTTTGTTAAGGATTCACGGTTAACTGCTTCAGTAATTATCATTTTAGTTTTGTCTCTGTTAGGCAGTATTGTAGCGCTAATTATTAACCCTTTATTTGGGTTAGCAATGGGAGTAATTTTTATTCTCACGGTCGCGTGTGTTGTTTATGGTAGCTATATCCTTGCTGGTAATGCCAATAATTTCGCTGTTAATTTGTCTTATCGAATTAAGCGTAGTGAGCAAGAGGCGATGATTAAGATGCCACTGGGTATCTTGCTCTATGATGAAGACCGGCAAATTCAGTGGGTAAATCCATATTTGCAACTTTATTTAAAAGATGAGGATTTAATTGGGCATACGATTAAATCAGTTGATCCAGAGCTAGATAAGTTAATTGACGAGTCACTCAAAGCTAAAACTGCTGAAAATCATATTGTTAATTGGGATAACCATGAATTTGAAATGGTTATTCAAGGTGATTTAAATGTGGTCTATTTACTTGATATTACCCGTTATGCCAAAATTGAGCAAAAATATAATAATGAATTATTAGTGCTTGGCCAAATCTTTATTGATAATTATGATGAATTAAGTGAAACGATGAGTGATCAAGAACTATCGACAACTAGTTCCTATGTGCAAAATACTCTAAGTGAATATGCCCAAAATTATAATGCTTATTTAAAGCGAATTGATGAAGACCATTTTTTATTATTACTTCATATGCAAGATTTGACTAAAATGGAACAGGATAAGTTTTCAGTTTTAGACAAAATGCGCTTAGAAACTAGTCGTAATAATACTCCTTTAACCCTATCAATTGGAATAGCTTTTGGCAGTAGTTTGATTCTCGAACTTGCCAATCAAGCGCAATCTAACCTAGATTTAGCTTTAGGACGTGGCGGAGATCAAGTTGTTTTAAGCCAACCAGGGCAAGCAGCGCGTTTTTATGGTGGTAAGTCTAATCCGATGGAGAAAAGGACGCGCGTCAGAGCACGTATGGTCTCACAGGCAATTAGTGAGCTCTTTAAGGAAGCAGATCGGGTATTTGTGGTTGGCCATGCCAATCCTGATATGGATTCAATTGGTAGTGGCATTGGCGTGGTTAAGATTGCACGGCTGCACGGGGTGCAAGCTAACGTTGTTTTAGACTTAAATAAGACAAATTATGATGTTGGCCGGCTAGTTAATAAGTTGCAGCAAGCAAAGGAGAAGACTAATTTATTTATTTCAGCTAGTGCAGCCTTAGAAAATGTAACGGATAAGTCGGTATTAGTGATGGTTGATCATTCTAAATATTCGATAACCTATTCTAAAGAATTATATAATCGCTTGAAAAACAGAATTATTGTAATTGATCACCACCGCCGCGGGGAAGAATTTCCCGAAAATCCAATGCTAACTTATGTAGAACCATATGCTTCATCAGCTTGTGAATTGGTAACAGAAATGGTTGAGTATCAGCAGCCTAGTTCTGGCAAACGAGTCTTGACGGATCTTGAAGCAACCGCAATGCTAGCAGGGATTACAGTTGATTCGAAAGAATTTTCCTTGCGTACAGGGACCCGAACCTTTGATGCAGCGAGTTATTTGCGCTCAATTGGTGCTAGTTCTGTTGGGGTTAGCGAACTACTTAAAGAGGATATTGATAGTTTTTTAGAACGTACTCGTTTAGTTAGTAGCTTGAAAATGATCAAACCGCAGATGGCTGTTTTATGTGGACCTGATGATAAGATAATAGATCCAATTATTACTGCTCAAGCTGCAGATACAGCCCTTGATTTAAAAAATGTTGAGGCCAGCTTTGCGCTTACGCGTAGGAGTAAAGATATGATTGGTATATCAGCTCGATCAATGGGTGAAATTAATGTGCAAGTCATTATGGAAAAGCTTGGTGGCGGGGGGCACTTATCTAATGCAGCTACCCAAATAAAAGATGTATCTGTGAATGAGGCACTTGCCAAATTGGTTGAAGCAGTGGATACTTATGAGCAAGAAAATGAATAGTAAAGGAGAAAACAATGAAAGTTATTTTTACTGAAGACGTTAGAGGTCGTGGAAAACGTGGTGAAGTAAAGGAAGTCCCTGATGGCTATGCCCAAAATTATTTAATTAAGAGAGGCTTGGCTAAGGCGGCAACTAAGGCCAATATGCATACTTTAGAGCGGGTCACTGCTAATGAAAAAGCTGCTTATGAAAGTGAAAAAGCTGAAGCTGAAAAAGTAAAGGCTCTTCTTGACCAAGATAAAACTGTGGTTAATTTTAAATCAAAGGCTGGTTCTGATTCACGTTTGTTTGGCTCAATTTCAAGTAAGCGAATTGTTGAGGGCTTGGAAGAGCAGTTTGGTATCAAGGTTGACAAGCGCAAATTAAACCTGCGTGAGCCGATTAAAACTTTAGGGTATACCAATGTACCTGTTAAGTTATTTAAAGGTGTAGAGGGTAAAATTCGCGTTCATATTACTGAACAAGATTAACATGTTCAAGTGCAAGCTGATAAAAGTGGTTTTAATTAATGGATAATATTATTTCGCAACAGGTACCACATGATGATGGAGCGGAAAAAGCAGTTTTAGGCGCAATTTTTATTAATCCAGCGGCAATAGCTGATGCCAGTGCTGAAGTTCAACCAAGTGATTTTTATAAAAAGGCTAACCAATTAATTTTTCAGGCAATGATAGATCTATCTGATCGTGAAGATGAGATTGATCCGGTAACTCTGCAGGATGAATTAACTAAGAAAAATCAATTGGATGATATTGGTGGAATTGCTTATGTTTCTGACCTGGCAATGGCAACGCCAACAGCTGCTCATATAGTGTATTATGCTAAAATTGTCCATCGCAAGGCACTATTGCGGCGTCTTATTTCTGCAAGTCAAAAAATCATAACTAATGCGATGCAAGATTCAGAAGATGTAACTGATATTCTGGATAATGCAGAAAGCGAAATTATGAATGTTTCCTCTGAAAATAATGCTAATGGTTTTCGGGGAATTAAAGAAATTGTCAATTCAACGATTGAAGAGATTAATCAAATCCCTGAAGATGGTAATATGGTTACAGGGATGCCGACAGGTTTTGTCGAATTAGACAAAATGACAACTGGATTTCATAACGATGAGTTGATTATTATTGCAGCTCGACCAGGTGTGGGTAAAACTTCTTTTGCATTGAATGTGGCACAGTATGTGGGCCTGCATGTTCATAAAACAGTAGCCATGTTTTCTTTAGAAATGAGTGGGGAGCAACTTGTTCAACGGATGTTATCTTCTGAGGGGCTAATTAATTCGCAACATCTGCGAACGGGACAATTGGATGAGGAAGAATGGCAAAAATTAGTTGTTGCTTCAGGCTCCTTAGCAACTGCGCAAATTTATATTGATGACACTCCAGGCATTAAAATGAGCGAAATTAGGGCTCAATCAAGGCGGCTGGCTAAGGAAACAGGCGACTTAGGTCTAATAGTAATTGATTATTTACAGTTGATTGAAGGCCCACGTAGTGAATCGCGGCAACAAGAAGTTTCAGCAATTTCTCGGCAATTAAAGAAGCTTGCTAAAGAAGTTCATGTCCCAGTTATCGCATTATCGCAATTATCGCGGTCAGTGGAACAGCGTCAAGATAAGCGGCCAATTTTATCAGATATTCGTGAGTCTGGCTCAATTGAACAAGATGCGGATATTGTTTCATTTTTATATCGAGATGACTATTATCATGATGAGGATCAAGAAGACGGTCCCCAACAGAATAGTGACCTTGATAATGAAAATGGTGAAGTAGAGGTCATTATTGAAAAGAATCGTTCAGGTAGCCGTGGAACTGTAAAATTAATGTTTTCCAAACCGTATAATCGCTTTTCAAATCTCGATTATAGTCACGATCAACCACCAAAATGAGTAACAATATAAATTATATGTGTTATTTAATAAACCTTTATAGATTACTAGTAATAACTAAAACTTGTAAAAAATAAAGCGTTTTTAGTGACAATGATTATAATAAATTGTACTATTAAGAGGTAAACATATTATTTTCGCTAATTTTTTAGGGAAAGGACATAATATTATGGCTGATAAAGGATTAAAAGATAAATTAGCTGGTAAGGCTAATGAAGTTAAAGGAAAAATGCAACAGGCTGCTGGCAACGTAAAGGATAAGGCGCAAGAAGCAACCGAAAATGTAAAAGATAAAGTTGATGACGTTAAAGAAAATATGAAGAAATAACGCTCAACTACTGAAAAGGCGAAGGACATGATTGTCCTTCGCCTTTTTCTGTTTCATGTGAAACACTAATGAGCTTTGTTTTTAACTTTTATTGGTAATTTAAGCTGGGGATGGTCTGAATCATAAAATTCATAAAATATGGGAGCTACTGCAGAATCATTGCTTTTAGGGTAAAGTTCATAGTTATTTGCCATTAAAGGTAAAGTCATATTGTTTTTATATGAATCCCAAATACTGGTAAAAATTTGGGTGAGCAATTTGCGTTCTTGTGGTTCAAGCGCCAGTAAAGCACGACTTAACCGATAAGTACCCACTAATTTATTGTTGGTCAGTTGATGCAACTCATTAATATCCATGTTTTCAAATGCTTCAAATAAATCAGCAAAAGCTTCGCCGCGTCTTTCTTTAGGAATCGAATTATTAAAATTAATCAGTGCATGTCGAATTACCCGACTGCCTGCAGATAATCCTTCAGCTAAAGTAAAACTATCGCGAGCAACGGACCAACGACGTGGATCGTGTTGATTGCGCATGGGGGCAGTACTTTTAACAACTAAAGTTTGTTCAGGATGATCGAGCATAGCACCAAAAACTGATCCCTGTGGAATGTAAGTTTTCATCTGGGGTAGGACACGTTTAAAACCGTCACTGGTATATACCTTACGAAAGAAGCCCGGGCCATCAAAATTAATTGCTTTGATAACTCTTTTTTGAATGTTGGCATCAACTGCACTTAGTGCATATTGAGCAAAATTTCCCCCTTTTGAATGACCTACAAGATAAATCCGTTTATCTGAAAATTGCTTAGCAATTGTTGTTAGATATTCAGCAGCAACATTTTGCCCATAAATTTCTGGCAAATAGTTCATGCGCATATCTTCTTTCCAGCCAATCATTGAGCCATCAGTACCACGAAAGGCAATAACAATTGTGTTATCGTCAATAATAAATGTAGCTGCACTAAATTGGAGGGGATGTGGTTCCTTCTCCAAGCGCGTAGTCCAGTCAAGAATTTTTATCTCACCTATGCGCGGGCTTTCAGCAAGTAATAAAATTTCAGCAGCAGTTTCGGAATGCATTTGATGTTGAAAAGAGGGTAAGCTCTGCAACTTTTTGGCTAACTCACCAAGTGTATGGTTAACAACAGAATTGTCGGCAGGTAAGTATGCTAAGGATGCTAATAAAGAGGCATCGACACTGTTGAACGGCTTTTCGGTAAATGGTAAGTCACCACGCCAACGTAAATAATCAAGTGAATTAGACATAAAATTGCCCCTTTCTGATATATAACTACATTTTAAATTGATTTGGTCCGTAATGAAAAAATAAGGACAAAAAAACAATAGAATTAACTATTGCTTAATGTTTATTATTTAATGATTTACCCATTAGTTGTATAACTAATTCGTTTAATATCCGAATATTTGCGCAAAGCCATAATAATATTATTTTCATCAATATTATTATTAATAATGCCATCAACAACAAAGATAATTCGTTCATCACTGACATCCATTATTTTTACAGAAATACTTTCAACGTGATTAGCAGTCAACTCATGCTCAATTGTTTGTAGAATATGCGGTTTATTGACAGTTTCAATTTGAATATTAAAGCGAATATGACGAATAATTCTATCTATTAAATTATCATCATGAAACAGCATTTGTACGATAAACAAGAGCAAGGTAGCTGTAATACCCAATAAATAAAGTCCAGAGCCGATGGCTGTCCCGATAGCTGCTGTAGCCCAGATACCGGCTGCAGTTGTTAGACCGGAAATTTGCTGCTTTTTTATTAAAATAGTTCCAGCACCGATAAAGGAAATTCCAGTAACAATTTGAGCAGCAATTCTTGAAGGGTCTAAGGCAATGTTAGACATCTTAAGTAGATCGTTAAAGCCATATTTAGAAATTATCATGAATAATGAAGATGAAAAGGCAACAACAATATGGGTTCTTACCCCTGCACTTTTTCTTTGAATAGCGCGCTCATAACCAATTAAAGCGCCGCATAAGGAAGCGACGATAATCCGCAATATCCAAGAAAATTCTGTAGCGAATGGTATTAAAATAGCCATTATATTCCTCCTTTTTTAAATCCAAATTTAATTATACGCTTAATAACAGAGATAGTATTGTAGTTAAGAAAAAATAAAAAAAAGCAAAAAAGGACTTGCATATTAGCAACTAATATGGTTAAATAAATATCGTTGTTGAGTTAACAACGCTGACTTAGCTCAGTTGGCAGAGCACGTCACTAGTAATGATGAGGTCGGAGGTTCGAATCCTCTAGTCAGCATTATAAAGATTCATTTATATTGATTAACCTTGATTTATCAGTGTTTTACTAAGATAAGTTAAGGTTAATTTTTTTGTATAAATAAAAATGATGCACACTAAGTGCACGTAGTTAAAATATTAAAGTGCAATTTTTGCACGCGGTTTTGAGAGCGGAATAATGTGAAAGGATATAAATAAAGTTTTATATCTTTTTTTATTTGTTGAAAAAGATACGTACATGATTTATTCTAATATAAGAGACTTTTGTATGTACGGAGATAAAATGACATTTTCATATGCTCCCCTATGGGAAACTTTATATAAGAAAAAAATTTCAAAAAATAAATTTAAAAAGATCTGTAAATTTTCTAATAACACAATTTCACAATTGGTAAATAATGAAAATACTACTGTTAAAACGTTGGATAAGATTTGTAATAAGTTAAATTGTAATATTGAGGATATAGTTATGCATGTCGATAATAGTGTGCCTTTATTTTGTAATCCAAAATACGATATTAAGACAGGATTAAGTACCATTTCTTTGTTTAGTGGTGCAGGAGGTTTAGATTTAGGATTAAAAAAAGCAGGGTTTAACATTGTATATGCTAACGATAATTATGCACCCGCAGTTGAAAATTATTTGGCCAATATAGGAAATATAGAAAATAAAGATATTAGAAAGGTCAATGAAAATGAGTTGCCATATGCTGATGTAGTAGTGGGTGGATTCCCATGTCAGCCTTTTTCAACTGCTGGCAATCGAAAAGGCACAGATGATGATAGAGGAAATTTATATCTGGATGTTATACGAGTTATTAAAGCTAAAAAACCTAAAATAGTTATTATGGAAAATGTTAGAGGGCTTTTATCAATGAAAAATAAAGATGGCTCTAAACTAATATATACAATAGTTTCCATCTTGGAAAATGTGGAACCAGGATATGTAGTTAAATATAAGCTTTTAAAGGCGAGCGACTATGAAGTACCTGAAAATCGTTTCCGTGTAATTATTATAGCTTTTCGTAAAGACTTAAAAATAGATTATCATTTCCCCAAACCTACAACTAAAGATTACAAGAAATTAACTTTAAAGCACATTTTAAATGTAAGTAAAGATATTCCAAATCAAAATGAGGTATGGGATTTATCTCCTCAAAGTCAAAAATTAGTAGATCATATCCCTGAAGGTGGTTCTTGGAAAGATATACCTTATGATCTATTACCAGATAGATTAAAAAGAATTCGTGATAATATGAAAAGATATCATTCACCTAATTTCTATAGAAGATTTGGAAGAGATGAAATAAATGGTACAATCACGGCGGCAGCTACTCCGGAAAATAGTGGAATTGTTCATCCAGTAAAAAATAGAAGATATACAGTACGCGAAATAGCTAGAATACAATCTTTCCCTGATGATTATATATTTGTAGGAAGCTCGATTCCGGCAAAATATAAAGTAATAGGAAATGCAGTACCTCCAAAATTAGCTGAAATTATAGGTGATTCAGTAGTAAAAGCTTTGCATGACAATAATTTATGATGAAATAGGACTTGCTGTGTCCTATTTTGATATAATGAAGCAAAAAGGCATAGTAAAGGATTAGTAATATGAAATGGTATGTATCAAAAAATAATGTAATCGAAGCAATTAAATATTTTAAGGAATCTGAATTTCCATCAGATGATGCATTATCTATTTTTCTTTTAGCTAAACATACGGGAATAACAACATCTCATAAAATATTAGTTAGTGGAGAGGTACCAGAAAAAGAAAAAGATGGCTTTGATGAATTAGCAAAATTAACAAATCCAACTGAAGAATATCAATTTGGTTCTCATATGTTTCCAACTAATTTTAAAGATCAGAAATTCTTTAATCAAAGTTCAGAAAGACCATTTTCAAGATTAAGAGACACGATAAAACAAAAAAATAGTAAAGTGGAACTTTATAATTGGAATGGCGAAGAGAATACTATATCTTTGAAGCAAAATTTTAAAGATATAATTCAGGCTAGATATTTAAACAATCAAAAAATTTCTATGCGAAATTTAGCTGCATGGATTTTTAGGTTTACAGGATTTGATTTTGAAGAAGAGCCAACAGTAACTGCTTTTACAAGAGTAATAAGAAAAGCTTTAATTAAATATTTCCATATTAAAAAAAGCGATACAATATGGCTATTCAAAGATGATTTTTATCTCACTCCTCTAAAACCAGAAAATAAATATATTGCAGGTAGAGATTTAAGATCTAGTATTGGGCTTAGTGAAACGTATATAGAAAATATTAAGTCACAGGGTAAAGCAAAGATTATTGATACTCCGAAAAACAAGATAATATCTAGGAATATTGTAGAAAAATATCAAGAGCTCACAGGTGACAATGCTTCTTTTAGCACAATTTTAGAGACTTTAAGAGTTAAAAAGCAAATTATATTAACGGGAGTACCAGGAACAGGTAAATCAAGATTTACTAGACAATTAGCGCAAAATGACTTTTTTGAAAAAAAAGACAAGGCCCCCAATGATAAGAGAGAAAATTGTGTTACCGTTCAATTTCATGCAGATTATTCATATGATGATTTTATAGGTGGCACAATTTTAAAAAATGTAGAAGATAAGAATAATATGGTTGCTGAACAAAGAAAAGGGGTACTATTAGATTTAGTTGAAAACGCAAAGGTTGATAAAGAACATAATTACCTATTAGTCATTGATGAAATAAATAGAGGAAATATAGCATCTATATTAGGTGAAACTATTTTAGCTCTAGATCGAAATTATAAGGTAAAACTAAAACAACCGATTAAAGGTGTAGATTCTATTCAATTACCTGACAATCTTTATATTGTTGGAACTATGAATACCAGTGATAGAAATATTGCATTCTTAGATCTAGCTTTAAGGAGAAGATTTGCCTTTATTCGTTTAGAACCGAATTATGATGTATTATCTGAAAATTATAAATTAGAAGTGGATAATGATGAAAATGGAACAGACATTTATGATTTAGGTGCTGTTTTAAGAGAAATAAATAATAGAATTGTTCAAACAATGAATGATCCTGATAAAGAATTAGGACAGTCCTATTTTATACCTGTAAATGGTAATAAATGGGATCCAATACAATTTCAAGATCAATTTAATTTTGTATTATTACCTACTTTACAAGAATATGATTTTCAAAATAATGGAATCACAGAAAAGATTTTAGGAGATTCATTGAGTGATTCTATATTAGATGAAGAAGAATTTTATACAGCTTTAAAACAAGAATTTTCAGAGATGGTTAAATGCCAGAATTAGAAGGAATAAAAAATCAAACCATTATAGCAATTCAAGATAATGAAAAAAATTTTTTTGATAAATTTACAAAAATAAGACATATAAAATGGCCTAGGGAACAGAGAGATAATAATTTATTAATTCTTAGTGCTTCAATGGTTGGATATATTGTTACTCCATTTAGAACTATTAAATTACCAATTAAATATCCAGAAATAACGTTTAGTCATATTTTGAGAATGTATATGTATACTCACGCTTTCAGAAGGAATGATAGTGCTAGAGAATTAGATATAACAGAAAAAGAAGAAGATTTAGATATTATAACTTCATTTTTAAAATCTTTAAAAACCGAATTGATGAATGGTATCATTCGAAGCTATAAATTATATCCGAAAATGGATAGTAAGGTTAAAGGGAAAGTAGATTGGAATAAGAGTTTAATACATATACTTAAAAGAGATGAAAATCCTGTTGTTACAAAACAATTTAGATTAAGTACAGATAATAGCATTAATAGACTAATTGTAGGTGCACTAAGAAAAATTTTTGTTGATCCTCGATATAAGGCGGAAGTTTCAAACTTATTAGAAATATTTGAAGATGTAAAGAAACCTGTTGAGAAAAATGGAGCCGATGCATTAAAAAATATAGTTTTCAATTCTAATACTAATAGATATCGAAAAGTATTAAATTATGCTTCATTAATTATAGATAGTTCAGATTATAGTGACTTAGGAAATCAGACAGGTTTACAAAGTTTTATTTTGAATTTTGATGCTTTGTATGAAGACTTTGTAATTAAAGTTTTGGAGCAAGAAAGTAATGTAGAAGGATTTACTACTTGGTGGTTAATGCACGATTTCTCAATTTCTGATCAAATTAATACAGTCACTTATAAACCTGACATATTATTTAAATATAAAAAAGAAGATCCAGACAATGAATATAAAGAATCATCATATGGTGTTTTAGATTGTAAAAATAAGGCATATTCAATCTTTAAAAATGCTGATGTTTATCAAGTTTTATCTTATGCAAGAAAGCTTTGCTCGAAGAAAATAATTTTACTATACCCATCATTTAATGTAAGAAAGTATGAAAAACTAAATTTAGACTATGATATCTTTGATCCATCTACTATATATGCAGTTTTTATAAATATTGCTAGTGAAAATGGAACAATTTTTTTAAAAAATTTGCGTACCTTTGCAAAAGAAGTGGTTGATATTTTAACTATGTAAGGATACGAACTAATTAGAATCTTCTTTATTGCTTAACATTGATTTGATAATTTTATTAAAGGTGGATTTATCATAAATTTTAATATACGAAGATTTGGATAACTGATTAGCAAGATCATCTAGTAGAAAAACTAATAAATCATTTGATGCATTTGAGATAGCTCTTTTTTCATTTTTTATGTAAAGTAATCCATTTATTTTTTCTTGAAATAAATTATAAACTTGTTCATATTTGAAATTATCTGTAAATTGATCTTGATTAAGTGGGTGACTTCCATATGAAGCTATATTGAATGTACTAAAAAAATCATCTTTATATTCTTTAAGATCAAAGATAATTGATTCCAGTACAGTTGTATCAGATTGAATTAGGGTTTTTAATATTTTAAAATTATCATTTTCTGTAAATTTATTCTTGCTATTTAACAAATATTCATGGAGTGTAATTATAAGGACAGATTTAGATAATTCTTCTGGAGTCATGTAACCATAAACAGCATTTATTGGACTTATATCTAAATTAAAAGCACTTAAAAAATCAAGAAAGCTCAACATAAAAGAAGCAAGTAAAACATAGCTAGTATTTTTTGATTCTGCCATTATTTCTTTAATGGCTTGACGGTTTAACAAATGGTTACCTTTAAACAAATCCTTTTCATAGTTTATTTTTTCTAGAATTTGAATATTATAGTTATAAACATTTTTTAGAAAATCAACAATTTCTGATCCGTTACTAAATAAGGTGTCCATATAGTTAACATTTAATAAGTCGATAATAGCTATTCTCTGTTGAAGATTTTTAGGACGAGCACGTACTTTGTTCGATATGTAAGACATAAATGCAGATGAAGGCTGTGTTTCACCATAATCATCTGTTTTCATTAATATTTTGTCAGAATTATTGTTTATTAAATTATTAATTTCATTAACCATCTCATAATTATTGAGATGGTTTTTCTTTTTATAATTATTGAGTAATTCAGGTAATTTACTAGGAATAACTGGGCTTTTAGTCATTAAATCAACTCCATTTTTTTGCGCCAAAATACGGATTATTAAAAAGTTCTTTTTTGTATGAAGATTAACTATGAAGATAGCTAACGGCCGTTTATATCTTTTATTTAAAATATATCAACTTATGATTTTAAATCCAAAAATAAAAGTTGATTTGAATAAGAATTAAAAAAGGAGAAGAAAAAATATGTCATTGAAAGTTAATTTATTGCCTGATCAAGTATTAGAAGGTCTTCAAGTTGTAATTACTAACATGCAAGTTAGAAAAGTTAGTGCTCAATATAATAATGAGGCGGATGTAAAGGAATATCCTAATATGCTTAGAGCGACAGTCATTAAGGATACTAATAATGTAAATGAAGGCCAAACTTTGGCCATTAAATTAAAAAATACGGGAGATTATAAAGTAGGACAAGTTGTAGATTTTAATAAAGTGCAACTAAAAAATGGTAAAGCCAGTTTGTGGGCTAATCAACATGGATACGTTCAAGTATCCTTAAAGGGAGATAGTCTAGATGCGCGGTAAAGAAACTAAAATCTGTATCTATGTTGAAAAGGTACTAGATGCTAGTTTAAGTGATGAGAATAGTACTTTTAAGCAGTCATATAAAGTTCTGGAAAGTAAAGATCCGCCAGGTTTACTTTTTATTCCAAGATATCCAACTAATTTAATAATGAATTCGGAACTGTATTACAAAATATTTGATATTATTTCTACTTCAACTTATCCAAATTATACCTGCATTAGACCAACTACTATGCAAATAGAAACAATAGATGATTATCCATTATCCATGGAGCGTGGCTTCTTCTTTCCATGGCATAAGGGGAAAAGTAAAAGATTGGTTGGAACAATAGATGAAATTATATCTAAGTATGATTTGAGTAAAGAAATACCTTTGATGGATGGAATTGCAATGTCTCGGAAGGTAAATACTATTATGCTATCTGGAACTATAGGTAGTGGAAAATCATATAGCATGAAAGTATTAATTCAACTTCTAGCTAAGACGATGAACAGCAGTCATACGAAGTTTGCAAAAATAATAATTATTGATCCTAAAAAAAGCGATGCAGCTAGGTTAGCTAAAAAACATCCGGAATATGAACTACTAGTACCAGATAAGGATGATAGACCAGAAGACTTTTTAGTAAAAGTAAATTCTAAGTTATCAGAACTTATTCATGAAATGTATCTTAGACAGGAAGAGCTTTTCGAAAAATCAAGTGAAATTAGTACAGATGCTGATGAAATTGATTCTAGACCTATTTGGATTTTTATCGATGAATTAGCCGCTATAACACTTGGATTATCTACTCGTGATAGAGCAGTTAAAGACTTCTATCAAGAGTTACAGACACTTGCACTTCTTTCGAGAGAATCGAAAATAGGTTTAGTTCTTTCGTTACAAGAAGCTAGACAAGAATTTCTACCATCAAGTGTGCGTGGACAAATGAATTGTCGCATTCTTTTAGGTCGTATAGATAAAACTTCTGCTCAGTTTTTATTTCCAGGGCTAAATGATACTTTATCGCTTCCATTAGGTGGATTAGGTACTGGAATAGTACAAATTAATGATGGGCAACATTATGGTATTGAACCTATTGCAATGCCTACTATTACTAATGAAAAGAGTGAAGGAAATGATTAGTCATATCATGAAAGCTTTAATTATTCCGATAGTATTACTTCTTTTAGCACTAATTACAATGATGTTACGTAAATATTGGGGAAAGAACATTAGGAAGTCAATTGAGCTTCAGCACGTATTAATAGTTGATATAGATGAACCTGAAAAACATAAAAAAGAGGTAATAGTTAATGATTTAGTGAGAGATGCAACTGTAATAACCAAAGATAAAAAATCGATTTTAATTTTTCCTACGAAAAAATGGTGGCAATTAGCTTCCAAAAGTTATGTCTCTGATGAGATAAAAAGTAGAATAGATAGTCCTGGTTTTAGATCATTTTTAGCTAGTAGGTATCCAAATTATTCTTTTAGTAGTATTGAAAACATAAAAGATGCAATAAAGCTTGAAGGAACTAAATTTTAAAAAAAGAAAGGCACTGCCTCTGCCATCTAGGCAAGAAGGCAAGTGCCTTTCAAAAAAAATAGAATTCAACATGTGTAACTGTGTTAAATATTGGTATTTAAGCATTCGTAGGGCTTGTTATTACGAATGTCCAACTGTGTAAAATGTGCAGGAAGGAGGAAAAATACATGTCTTTAGATCTTAGGGCAAGGCAGTGGATGTATGTTCAAGATATTGATCATTTAAAAATTGATTTAAATAATTTGATTAATATTTTAGAAAAGTCTAATTGCTTAGAGTGGGCATACATTATACATGATGAAGATTTTAATGAAAATGGTGAACTAATTAGGCCACATATCCATACAGTACTTAAGTTTGCTAATCCACAAACATTAAGTCATTTATCTAGTATGTTTAAAGATAAATCACAATATTTTCAAATATGGAAAGGTCGCATAAATAATGCTTATAGTTATCTAATTCATGCTACAAGTAATGCTACTGGAAAGAAAAGATATGATCCGAAAAAGGTTATAGCTTCATTTGATTTTGAGAAAAAGATCAGGCAAATTCAAGATCAAGTTTCAAACAAAAGGGTTATAACTTCAAAAGATGTAGATATATTTTTGAATAAATATGCTGATGGTGAAATCAAATATAAAGAACTAGAAGAAGCTATTGGGATAGCTCAATTAGCTAAAAAGAAGAATATTATTGATCATATTGATCAAATAAATGCAGTTAAAGAACATAAACAATGGTTAAGACATTTTGAAGGCCATGCAATGGAGAGTCTTTATTTATATGGAGATGCTGGCGTTGGAAAAACGCGGTATGCCAGATGGCTGACAAGAAAAGAGAAAGTTGCAATTTTAGGTAGTTCAAAGGACTATTTTCAGGAATATCATGGAGAAAGAATAGCAATATTGAATAATTTAAGACCAAATGATTTTAATTATGCTGATTTATTAAGAATTTTAGATCCATATGAGCATAACAAAGTGGCTCCTCGCAGATATCATGACATTTATTTGAATCTAGAAATGCTAATAATAACTACACCATATTCACCATGGAATTTTTATAAACAATGTAAAATAGATAATCCAGAAATAGACACATTTGAACAGCTTAATAGAAGATTACATGCTATCCATATAACATCGGAATTTATGAAAGAGGTAATGCCGGATGAATTTAATCAAAATGATGAATGGGAAGGACTTGTGTAACACTTTGGGAATCAGTACAACTCTTTTATATAAATTCCGTAAAGCAGGTATGCCATATCATCAATTACCAGGTGGTAGACCCTATTACTTAGTTGATGAAGTGCTTGTCTGGCTAAGGAGTACAGGCTATCATCAAGAAAAAGTTTGGACAAAATAATTAAGGGAGCGGATAATGTAAGAGATCATTATTCCGCTCTCTTTTTTTATAAAAGAGGTTTAATATGATCAAAAAAATTCTAAAGGGCAAATACAAAGGTCTTTGGTCAGTGAGAATTCAACCACTGGTTAATGGCAAGCGTAAGAGTGTTACTAGAAGAGCCAATAGTAAGCTTGAAGCACAAAAGATTGAAATTGATTTAAAAGTGAAATATGCAAGTTATAAGGATGGTTTACCAAGTATTACTGATGAATCAAAATTTCTGATTGAGTATACAAAATTCGTTGAAAAAAAGGCACAGTCTATTACTGCGACAACTAATCGAAGCTGGAAATATGCATTAACTTTGTTAAATGAATACCTTGAGCAAGAAAAGAAAGTAGATATTCAGCTAAAAGATGTTGATTAGCACCTTTTTAATGATTTTGGGCATTGGTATCTTAATAATCATCCTAAAGCAAGTGTTAAAAAGAGCACCGTGATAGATGTAACTTTGGCACATTTTCGAACTTTCTTTACTTTTCTTATAGATAAGGCTGTTCTTGCTGTAAATCCAATTCCTAGAGGTTATCTAAAATTATTCTTTAAGCAGTCTGATTTTAGTACCGGTAGGAAGTGGCACTTATTTTCTAAAGATGAAATTAGTGCATTGAGGGAAGAATTACTTAAAGGGTATAAAGGAGCCACGATTGCTAATTCTGTGTCTAGACTCGCTTTAATTGTTGATACTTATCTTGGATTACATCCAGAAGAGTTACAGGTGTTAAAGTTTGATCAACTAGTAAAGTATGAAGGCTCTTATACTTTTAAAATCGATGATAGCTGGTCTGAAAAAGAAAAAAAGCTTAATGGTTCTTTAAAAGATAGACCAAAAGGCGCTTATAGATACTGTTTACCAATTAAGAATACTGAAGTAATTGATTTGATTAAAGATTTTCAGATTAAACAAAAAAAGTACCTCGATGAATATGGCTTAAAAAATACATCGGGATACATTTTTTTGAACTTACACAATTATAAATCAATTAGTTCAAATAACCAATTACCAGTGGCACAAAAAAGCTTAAATGAAAAATTAAAAGCCGTTTGTAAGAATGCAGGGATTGAAAAACAAAAAGATACAGTTTTAGCTTTGTATTCTTTGAGAGTTTATTTAAGTAGTTTACTTGGTAATGACAATCGCATATCTAATATGTATGCTTGCCAAAGAATGGGAAATACTATTCAAGTTTTTCTTTCAACTTACGTAAAGGAGAATCGAGAATCCTATAAAGAAAATTCACAGCTTTGGAATTGTTAGTTAAAAATGCACTTTATTTGCACTTCGCAAGTATCGTGTCTATTAAAAATATTGATATATCAAGGATATTGACTAGAACCTCTATGCTTCTAGTCAGCATAAGTTAAACAATCTTTTGATTTTTAAGTCTGTTATCCAGGTTCAGAAGAACTTGAAAAAGCAGGCTTTTTTGTTATTTTTGCACGCTTTATGTTCAGTTATAGATAGATATGAGAATTTAGACTTGCCGTAATTTTTACCACACAAAAAGAAATTTATGGTTTATGTGTGTTTAGGAAAAAAATTATAATGGCTACAAACTTTGGTATATTAATGATTATAGCGATAATTTTTGTTATCTGGATTAATAATTATTTAAAAAGAGAGTTATGGCCGTCTATATCTTTTTTAGTGGATAAGCAAAGAACATGCACAAAATATCTAATGAGTGATGTGTCTGCACAAAGTTATTCTGTGACTAATTATGATTTCTAATTTTCAAATTAAGTTAGATAAAGCTACTTCATTTAATTTAGGTGGTAGTAGTGGAATACTGGTTGTCGGTCGAAGTGAACCAGCAAAAAACAATCTGACTGCATACATCATGCTAAGAGCAATGCGATTGTGGCTTATATATTGTTGATGCAAAACGAGCATATATGTACGGCTTACGTAAATTTTTCTACAATGGCGAAGGTAGTTGCAAGTGATACTAATCAAATAACAAATATAAATATACATACTATGAATTCTAATATTAGCTTACGTGCAACTATTTTATAATAATATGTACATGTTTATAAATTAAAATAATTATAAAGAAAGTTAAATAATAAAATTTACTTTAAGCTATTATAAAATTTTTGTTGCATCGTGCATTAATATATATATTATTTTTTTATATATAAATAAATAATTGAAAAAAAGATACTACAATATAAAATTGTTTTGTATAGTTTTATTATTTTGGAGGATTAGATATGGTAAATAAAATTGAGGACAAAGATGGCAGAGTATATAAAAAGGTAGCATCTGAAAGTAACAGGAGTCGTACTTTAGAATTAGTAATTGGTGGTATTGGTTTAGTAGTGTCACTTATTAGTTTATGCAGTGCTTTTGGTTTAGCAGGCTTTGCTGATGCTTTCGGTGGAGGCGGCTCATATACTGCAGAATTAACATTTGGTATTGTACTTTCAGTTATCGCTTTCATACTACTATTTTTTATTAATAAAAAAAGAATTTTAATTGGGATTCTTGTTTTAATCTTAGGATTAATACTTTTATTTAGCTGTGGTAATTTTGGTATTATTGGCGGAATTATTTTTGCTGTAGATGGAATTATTGTTATGTGTAGAAAATGAGTAGGTAAGAATAAAAATGTCTGAAAAAATTATTGATGATAAAGGTAATGTTTATGTAGAAACCAAACCTTGGTATAAGCGTTGGTGGGTATGGATTGTAATCATAGCTGTTTTATTAGTATTATTTACAATTATTGCTGGTAGTAGTGATTCAAGTAGTTCATCAAGTAAATCAGGGAAGGTTGCGGCTAATCAACCAGTTTCACTTGAAATTGATTATGATAACTATAAAGTTAAAGATAGTAAAATATATGACTCAAATTATACTAATTCAGATTGGAATAATGCAACTGTTAAAATTAATAAGATTACAGTTTATAAGTTGTCAAAAACTTACAAGTTTGATTCGGATGATGATGGAAAAATTAATATCAATGGGTTTGTTAAATTTAATATGACTATAAAAGCACATAATGATATCTCAGTTTATCCTGAACAAGGTACTATTAATTTTGGTAGTCAACAGTCTACTTCTGCTGATGAATCTTGGGATGGAGATATGAATGAAGGTGCCAAAAAATCTGGTGTAGTGTACTTTCCTATAAAAGATTTGAAGACTGTAGAAAGTCTCAAAACTTTGAGATTTAAGTTTAGTGGAAATAATCAAGATGACTTTAGTAAAGGTCACGATTATGATATTAACTTAAATTTGAGTAAATAGTATAAGTCCTATTATAATAGTATTTTTGACAATTTTATTGATGAAAATTGCTATGTCCTAAGACATGGCCTTTGAAAAGTTACATGTGTTATTATCGCGGAGTTTTTAACATTATTAGTACATTAAAAAAGTAGTCGTGAGACTACTTTTTTTGTATTTTAAATTTGTTTATTTTTCAAGTAAATCAATTGTACTCTTTTTAAAAATATTCCAGGTAGAACCACATACAAGGCCGATAATTAAGCCATAAATGATGATTATTAAAGAGTTAGGAAGCTGACGCAAATAGCTGATGCTATGACAAAAATCAAATATTTCTTCTTGAAATAGGATAGCCACTAATGCCCAAAAAAATGACCAAAGCATCCAAATTCGATTAACGGCTTTTTGCTTAGGTGAGCTGTTTTTATATTTTATTTGATTATTTACTAAATGTGATTTAAATGCATTCAATTTAAGTCCCCCTAACTAATTTGCTGATATTAAATTAAAGATATTAAAGCACGATTAAGTGTTCCAGGCAAGTTTGCAAAAATAATTGATACTAGTGCAGATAGAGATTAAGCGGTAGTAATTAGTTAAGTATGGCTTAAATGGGTCATTTCCTAGGAAATTATAAAATGTTGCAAAAATTGTGAAAGTGTTTGCAATATTTTCTTGACAAAATATAGAAAGCGCATACAATTATACTTATAAAGTTTGTTAACCGGTTAACTAAATTTTATAAGCATTAATTTTATTAAAAAGAGTAATTAAAAACTATCGTGTAGGATTTGCTTTGTAGGAATTAATTTCAGCTGTGGTTTAGACGCCTGCTTATGTTCCAATTTCTGTCGGAGAATATGCATGGCAGTTTTACCAATTGCCTCAGAATTTTGCTGAATGCAGCTAATTGGTGGAGTCATTACTTGCATCCAATCAAATTCTTCATAAGTTGCTACGCCATAATCTTCTGGATAAGAAAAATTTAGTTGTTGCATAGTGCGCAGTAAATGTAAGAGTACGCGAGCATTCATGCAAAAGAAGCCAATTTTAGCAGTAGTATTTTGTTCCATTATGGTATTAATATTCTGAGTAAATTGTTGATATTCTACTTTTTTCCCATGATGGGGCACGGCAACTAAATGGTTTAAAGTAGAATAGTGAGTTGCTTTGATGAAGCCTTGGTAGCGTTGGGTTCGAGTGCTAATATTTTGGAAAGGCCAAGTAACAAAATAAAGGTTGTCGTAGTGCTTGGCTTGCATTTTTTGCACCAATTCTTGTACTGATGCCATATTATCCGTTGCAACTGTGTCAATAATTAAATTAGAAGATTGGCGGTCAACCATGACTGTATTTTGGTTTGAGAGGGATTGATAGATGGGGCTGTCAGGATTAACTGGATCAACGATGATTCCAGCTACGCCATCATTTTTTAAGCGTGTAATATTATCGATTTCTTTTTGCTCACTATTAGCAGCATTAGTGAATAATACGCGATAATTGTAATTATCACATTGTTCATAAATACCTGATAATACTTGTGAAGTGAAGGGATTAGTAATATCAGCAATAGAAACCCCAATTGTTTTATTTTCATTCTTGGCTAAATTTCGCGCGGTTGAATTAGGCCTAAAATTGGTATGACTGATTATTTGATTTAAATGTTTGCGTGTTTTTAGTGACATCCGATCGTAGTTGCCATTGAGATAATTTGAAACTGTAGCAGTTGATACCTTGGCCATAGTTGCAATATCTCTAATAGTTAGTTTTTCCATAATTAAACCTCAATCAATATTATCTTAAATATATCGTAATTTTTATTTGACTAAGAATCAAGTTGTACTAAATAGTTAACCGATTAACATAGTGATATGTTAATAAATTAGGCAGTAAAGGTAGGTGAGCAGGTGACTAATCACTTTATTGTTAATACAGCAGCTTTTCAAAATAAAAAAACTGCTGTTGAGCAAGTGAAATACGTTAAAGTAGCACAAAATTTAGGCTTTGAAGCAATTGAAATTCGGAATGAACTTCTAAATGGTTCAAAGCAGGAATTACAGGATATAGCGCAGATTGCTAAAACAAATAAATATAAAGTTTATTACAGCGTAGGCGATGTTTTATTTAACAAGCAACAGCTAAATTCTAAGTTGTCGGTGTATTTAGAACAAATGCATGAATTAGGTGCTACTCATTTAAAAATGAACTTAGGTGAGTTTAATCCAACAAACGATGGTTGGTATCAAGAATTAAAAGGAATACTTGATGGATCTTTTAAATTATATATTGAAGATAATCAAACTCCAATTGAAAGTGACTTATACCAAACTAAGGCTTTCTTAGAGCAGGGATCTTCTTTGGGGATTAAGTATTGCTTTGATATTGCTAACTGGAGCTGGTTGGCGACGGATGTCTATACCGCAGCTGAGGCTTTAGCTGATTTTACAGAGTACATTCATTTAAAAAATATTCGAACTATCGGTAACCAAAAAGTGGTAACAAGCTTAACTACAGGTGAACTAAACTGGAGAGAAATTTTGGCTATGTTACCACAAGCTAATTATTTTGGTTTTGAATATGCGGCAAAATCAGAACAGCTAGAGTCAGATTTGCAGTTAGTTAAGCAGTTAACTTCATAGTTAAGGGGATGAGGGTGTGTTAGAAACTGTTAATCGTATTTTTCAAGTTTTTGGTGCGAGTGTAGTTGTGCCAGTCATGATTTTTATTGTCGCACTATGTTTAAAGGTTAAGCCTAAAACTGCCATGATGAGTGCATTTTATGCAGGCGTGGGCTTAACGGGATTTGGTTGGATAATTCAAGCCTTTACGCCGACGATAACCAAAATTATCAAGCAAATGGTTAACAACACAGGAATCAAATTACCAATTGTTGATATTGGTTGGCAAGCAGGTTCATTAGCCTCTTTTGGCTCATCAGTTGGACTAAGTTTTTTCGTCTTTGGCTTGATAGCTGAATTGTTATTGTTTGCCTTTGGCATTACTAAAATTTTTATGGCTTCCAATTTATGGAATAATTTTGGTTTTATGATTTGGGGCACAACCTGTTATTATGTTACTCATAATTTTTGGCTATCACTAGGGTTATCATTTTTCATGTTACTTTATACTTTAGTTTTAGCTGAAATTCAAGCTGATCGTTGGTCAGATTATTACGGGGTCAAGAATGCCTCCGTAGCGTCTTTGCACAATATTGAACAAGTTATACCGGCAATTTTACTAGATCCTTTGTGGAACTTATTAGGGTTTAACAAGGTTAAAATGACCCCTGAATATTTCAAAAATAAGCTAGGTGTTTTTGGTGAACCGACTACTTTAGGGGCCCTACTAGGACTAATTATTGGAATTTTAGGTAATTTAAATAGCCTAGGTTCTTTAGCAGCATGGGGACAAATTTTTTCAGTGGCGGTACAATTGTCCGCTGTTATGACTATTTTCCCCTTAATTACTAATGTCTTTTCGAAAGCCTTTACGCCTTTAGCAGACGAAATTGATAAAAATACGCACAAAAATACGGCTGAAGCTAAGGAAAGTGTTAGTGAGACTACTAATAAAAAGCGGTGGTTCTTGGGGGTTGATGATGGAGTTGGGTATGGTGAGCCTGCTACAATTATTTCAGGTGTAATTTTAATTCCTATTATGGTTTTAATAGCCTTTATCCTTCCAGGTAATAAAACTCTGCCAATTGTTGATTTGATTTCCTTACCGTTCATGGTTGAATCGATTGTTGCTCTAACTCGGGGGAATATCTTAAAAGTAATTGCTAATGGAATTGTTTGGTTTAGTTTGGGATTATATGCTTCTAGCTGGCTCGGTAGTTTTTATACGGGAGCAGTCTCTCATTACGGCGTTGCCCTTCCAGCGGGTATAGTCTTGATTACCAGCTTTAATTTAATGGCTCGCCCCTTGAATGCTTTAGTATTTGCGGCGTTTGTTTCGCAAAATCCATTGTTAATTGGCTTGGTAGTTTTAATTTATTTGGCATTATTATTTGCTTTACGGCGGTATCGTCCACAAATTTGGCAATATTTAAGTAAAATGGCAGATAAAAATAGAGGTTATTCTGGTAGTGATGAAAAAATAACTTATTAATCGAAAGGAGATAATTATTATGAAAAAAATTGATGGACACATGCATTTAGTGCGCTCGTTAGCTGGTTTATCTGCTAAGGGGAGAATGACTCCCCTAGGCAAAGGTCAGGCAATTTGGGACAATGGGATGTTTCTTAATTTGATTCCTGAAGGCTGGGGTGACGATAATTTTACTGCCGAATCGGCTTTAAAAGTAATGGAAGACGATGAGGTTGAAAAGGCAGTTTTGCTTCAGGGCAGCTTATATGGCTTTCAAAATTATTATTCTTATCAAGCTGTTAAAAAATATCCTGATAAATTTATTGCAGCCTTTTCAGTTGATCCCTTTGCCGATAATGCAATGGAAATTGTTCGCCGGCATGTAGAAGACTTAGGTTTTCGGGCAATTAAGTTAGAAATTAGTCAAGGTGGTGGGTTACATGGTTATCATCATCCATTTCGTTTAGATACTTCACCAGAATTAGGTAAAATGTTCCACTACTTTGCTGATTATCCTGGATTTGTGATTACCGTTGATTATGGTGACTATACGCAATTTAGCTATCAACCCGAAGCAATTGTTAATTTAGCACAACGTTATCCTAAATTGGATTTTGTAGTTTGTCATTTATCATTCCCTAGTGCTGATCATTTGAATCGTTTAGCTAATGCTTTAGAGCAATGGGAACCATATAATAATATAACTACTGAAATTGCGGCAATTCAAGATATTGAACATGAAACAGAATTTCCATTTCCGCGCTGTCAAAAAGATGTAGCTTTAGCAAAAGATATTTTGGGGGCTAAAAGAATTCTTTGGGGAACCGATTCACCATGGTCTTCGACTTTTAACTCATATCATAATTTAGCAACTTGGTTAGAAGAAACTGATATCTTTACTGCATCGGAATTAGAAGATGTTATGTATAATAATGCTAACCGGATTTATTTCAAACCGCAAAATATACAAGCAGTTCGTGATAGTGAAGACCCAGTTTTGAAGAAGATATAGTAAGGAAGTAAAAAGATGAGTAAAATAAAAGTATTAGTCACAGGAATTATTCCTGAAGCAGGTTTAACTGAACTGAAACAAAATTTTGATGTTACTTATGACCCAGAAAAAGAGACGCGTGAATGGGTTTTAGAACATTTATCTGAATACGAAGGATTATTAATTATGGGGATGAAGGGTGATCGAGAATTGATCGATGCCGGTACTAACCTCAAAATTATTACTGCTAATGGAGTTGGCTTTGACCATATTGATATTGAATATGCTAAGCAAAAGGGTATTGTGGTAGCAAACTGTCCTCAAGGTGTACGCGTTCCAACAGCAGAAATGACTTTTACCCTCTTATTGGCGACAGTTAGACATCTTCATTTTTATGATAAAGTTGTGCGCAGCGGGCAATGGATTGATGTCTCTGAACCACAGTATATGGGGATGAGTTTACAGGGTAAAACTCTTGGTGTTTATGGTATGGGGCGTATTGGCTCTGAAGTAGCTAAATTTGCGCAAGTATTCGGTATGAAAGTTATTTATAATGATGCCCATCGCTTAACTCCTGAATTAGAAGCAAAATTAGATGTTAAATATGTGGATTTTGATACCTTAGTTCAAACTTCAGATGTAATTACTTTGCATGCCCCAGCCCTTCCTTCAACCAATGGAATTTTTAACGCGGAAGTATTTAAAAAGATGAAAGATACAGCTTACATCATTAATGCGGCGCGGGGACAATTGATTAAACAAACTGACTTGATTGCAGCCCTTAAAAATGGTGATATTGCAGGAGCAGGTCTTGATGTTTATGAAACTGAACCAGATATTCCACAAGCTTTACGTGATTTAGATAATGTTGTTCTATCACCGCATGCTGGAACGGGTACTTTAGAAGCGCGGACAACGATTGCACGTGAAGCCTCACAGAATTTGATTTCATATTTACGTGATAAGAAACCACTAAACCAAGTTAATAAATAATAGCTTATCTTTTACCAGTAACACTGGTATTTGGCTCAATTATTGAGGAATCCCCCAAATAGTTTCGTGCTAGGAGGGGATTCCTTTTTTCAAAAATTATAACTGAGGTAGAAGTATGGAATTTAATAAAATTTTTAGTGATCAGCTTGATCATTGTTATGCAATTATGCGATTACAAGCCTTAAATCGTGATTTTATCATAGTAGCTTCAGAAGAAAATCAGCCATGCTATGCTTATGATTTAAATAATAATTTTAACAAGTCCACTGTTTGGTCAGACATTGGTGGAACAATGACTATGGTTCAGATACCAGGAACATTAAATTTTCTAGCAACGCAAAAGTTTTATCCAGGCTTTAATTCTTTACATTGCCGGATTGTAAAAGAAACTTTCAATGGGCAAGGTTGGGATCAAAGTATTGTGGGGGAGTTTCCCTATATTCACCGCTTTGATATTATCCCCAAAACTAAAGACGATTATTGGTATATCGGCTGTTCAATTGCTAATTCCAAAAAAAATACGAATGATTGGTCTGATCCTGGAAAAGTCTGGGTAGGTATTTATAAAGATAAACCGCAAAAAATTACCGCTTTAAAGGCTTTACCAATTAGAATTACCAAAAATCATGGTTATCAAAGGATGGCAGGTTATTCTTTAATTACTGGTGAAGAAGGTATATTTCGCTTAGATTACCCAACTAAAGTGGATGATTGGCAACTGCAACAATTATCAAGTATTGCGACTTCTGATATTGTAGCAACTGATCTTAATGATGATGGACAATTAGAATATTTGGCAATTGATGGATTTCATGGCTCTTATTTAAGAATGTATGATAACAATTTCCATACTCTAGCAAGAACTACTAAAGAAACCCCTTTCGGGCATGCACTATGGGGTGGAGAAATTAAGGGCCATAACTACTTTTTATTTGGTTGGCGTTCAGGAGCACAGGGGTTAAAACTGATAAAAAATGTTGATTTAACTGGCGATTTATTAGCTAGTCATCTTGGCCCAAGTAATGTGTTAGTTTATCAAAAGGAACAACAACAATATTTACTATCAGCTAACCGTGAAGCCAATGAAGTGGCCATCTATCAAATTTGTGACAAATAAGGTGAAGTACAATGAATTATTTTTTGACTATTGATAATGGTGGAACTAATACTAAGGTCGTCATTTGCAATGAATTAGGGCAACAACTAGGCTTGGCTTCGTTTCCAACCAAGCGTATATCTCCCCAACCAGACTTTCAAGAAATTAAATTGTCAACTTTATTAGTAGATATTGGTCATGTAATTCAAGAGGCTTTGCATAATGCCCACTTAAAAGCAGCGCAAATTAGTGCAGTTACAGTAGTGGGTCATGGTAAAGGATTATATGCGCTTAATAATGAAGGCAAAATATTTATGAATGGTATTTTGTCGACGGATAATCGAGCTAAAGGTATTGCAACTGAGTTAAATCAGCAACTAGTAAAAATTTATGCGCTTAGTCATCAACAAATCATGGCTAGTCAGGCATCGGTTATTTTGCGTTGGTTAAAAGATAATCAACCGGCTAAGTACAATCAAATTGGCTATATCCTATCTAATAAAGATTTTATTCGATATCTTTTAACCGGTAATATTTTGCAGGAGCTAGGGGATGCATCTGGTAATAATTTAATTAATTTGACAACTAAGCAATACGATACAAGATTATATGATTTCTTTGGTATTTCAGAAATTTCTGCTAAGTTACCACCATTGATTAATGCAACTGATTTAGCAGGGCATATAACAAGTCAGGCAGCTAAAATAACAGGGTTAGTCAGTGGCACACCAGTTTATGGCGGGATGTTCGATATTGATGCTTGTGCCCTAGCAACTGGTGTCTTAGATGATAGTTTATTTAGTATGATTGCTGGAACGTGGAATATGAATATCTTTCCTAGTCACCAGTTGGCACCACTTGACTCAGGCTTAATGAATTCTATTTTTCCTACTGGTGATAACTTAATTGAAGCATCAAGTCCAACTTCTGCCGGTAATCTTGATATGATGCTCAAAATTTTACTAGCAGATGAAATTCAAAATGCTAAGCAAAATCATAAGTCAATTTATGATTATTTGGAGCAAATGCTAGATACCACCAAGGCAGATTATGCTCAATTATTTTTCTTTCCATTTTTATATGGTAGTAATGTAAATCCAAATGCTGAAGGTGCCTTTATTGGTTTGCAAAGTTCGACCACTAAAACTGAGATGATTCGAGCAGTTTATGAAGGGATTTGCTTTGCCCACCGTTATCATCTGGATCAGTTATTAAAAATATTGGGTCATAATCCTACTGCAATTAGAATGTCTGGTGGGGCATGTAACTCTAAACATTGGGTCCAAATGTTTGCAGATGTCTTAAACTTGCCAGTTGAAATCACTGCTGCAACTGAATTAGGAGGCTTAGGGGGAGCTATAACTTGTGCCGTTGGCCGTGGCGTTTATCCTGATCTACCGACTGCAGTAGGTAAAATGACGCAAGTAACAGCTCAATATCAACCATGTCGTGAAGAAACTAAGATTTATAATCAAAAATATCAAGTTTATTGTTCATTATTACAAGCGCTAGATGGTGCCTGGAATAATTTAAGCAAGTTAAAAAAGGAGTTGAATGTGCATCATGACAACTAATGCACTCGGAATTTACGAAAAAGCTTTACCACAAGATCTATCCTGGCGGGAAACGTTTGAATTAACACATGACTTAGG
>NZ_REHE01000002.1:0-25249 GCF_003692985.1 Lactobacillus sp. ESL0237
TTAACTAGAGCAGATAGTCATGTGCCCCAGTATTTATTAGATAAGCATTACTATCGAAAGCATGGTCAAGGAGCGTATTACGGGCAAAATAATGCCCAGTCGCAGACCCATGCGAAAAGAAAATAACTTGTTGTACTAGCATAACTGGCTTTAGAAGTACTCAAACCACGGCAGTAATTAAAAATTATGCCGTGGTTATTTATTTTCTTTTTGTTATTTATTGAAACATGTTTCTAAAAAACAATTGACTTTAAGAAACAAAATGATAATATATTATTTGTAAGCGATTCCTTAATTGCGAAGAAAATGAAATATGATTAGGAGTATGTAAAATGGCAGAGAAAAACAAAAATAATTTTCTTACCGAAAAACTAATGCCGTTATTCAATAAAATTTCTAGTGCTAGGCACATGGTCGCCTTGCGTGATGGAATGACTGCGGCAGTGCCAATGATTATCATTGGATCAATTTTCATGATTATCGGACAATTCCCTATTAAAGGGTATTTGGATTTCATGGCCCACGTTTTTGGTCCTAATTGGGCTACGGTTGTGCAGTATGTAACCAATGCCTCATTTAATATTATGGGCTTAATTGCTGTTGCGGGTATTTCTTATAACTTAGCTAAAAGCTATCAAGGAATTGATCCATTTTCAGCAATGATTGTGGCAATAGCAGCGTTCATTTTAACTATTCCCATGCAGATTGGTAAAGATGGTGGCTTGTTGATTCCATTGAAACAATTTGATTCATCGGGTTTGTTTACTGCATTATTAGTAGGATTATTTGTAACTGATTTATATGTGTGGTTAATGCATAAAAACTTAGTCTTCAAAATGCCCGAAACTGTCCCACCTGCAGTTAGTAGTTCATTTGCAGCTTTATTCCCGGGAGCAATTTCACTATTTGTAGTTTGGTTAGTTCGAATTGGTGTTGAAGCTACGCCAATGAAGAGCATACCTAATGTGATTACATTCTTCTTACAAAATCCAATGAGTAAGGTGACTAATACTCTTGGTGGTGCATTAGTTATTGAATTAGTAATTTGTCTACTTTGGTTTTTTGGTATCCATGGTGCTAATGCCATTTCAGGGGTAGTAGATCCTATTTTGTATGCTGCTTTAGCTGCTAATGCATCAGCTCTTAAAGCGCATGAAGCTATTCCCAATATTATTACAAAAACTTTCTTTGACAACTTTGTTCATATTGGTGGTTGTGGTGCAACCCTGGGATTTGTTATTTTAATGGCTTTCTTTGCCAAAGATAAAGAAATGAAGGCAATGGGTAAGCTGTCAATTGGTCCAGCGATTTTTAATATTAATGAGCCGGTTATTTTTGGTGTACCAATCGTTTTGAATTACCAAATTGTGCTACCATTCATCTTAGCACCAATGGCTAATGTCATAACAACTTACACAGCTATGAAGATGGGGTGGGTCGCTAAAACAATTGGAATTTATCCGCCTTGGACAACTCCACCAATCTTATCAGGAATTCTTTCAACAGGGCATATTTCGGGTGGAATTATGCAATTATTCAACTTGGTAATGGATACAATGATTTACTATTTCTTCTTTAGAAGTATGGATCGGACTAAGTTGAAAGCTGAACAAGAACTAGAACAAGCTAAAGAATCAGCTAAGTAATGAATTAAAAGTGAATCGGGAATAAGTAGTGCAATCTAAACGAAAACTGACCGTAACGCAATTAAAAATTTATAATTATATTGTAGCCAATAAACAAAAGGTAAAAGAGATTACTTTGCGTGAATTAGCTAATAATTTACAGGTCTCACCCGCTTCGGTAGTGCGCACGTTAAATGCTTTAGGATATGGCCACTATTATGATTTGCAAAATGCAATTAAAGCTGAAAATAAGCGTAATCAGGTAGTCGATGATATTACCTATCAAGCACAATACTATTTTTCACAAGATGTTTTGCCTAATTATGAGCAAAAAATTACTAAATTTAAGCGTATTGCTCAAAAAACAAAAGAGTTTATCTTTTTTGGCATTGGCACTTCAGGGGATTTATGTGATTATGGTGCGCGTCAATTTGTCAATAATGGGCGTAGTGCCTTTGCTATAGGAGATCCTTATTATCCAGTCAATTTATGTCGTGATTCGTATCAAGAAAAGACAGTTATTGTTCTGTCGGTTAGCGGTGAGGGACAACCTACAATTGATCAAGTGAATAACTTTCGCCAGTTAGGCGCGACGATTGTTAGTATTACGAATGAAGCAGATAATACAATTGCGCACGTATCAGATCTTAATTTTACTTATCATTTAGAATATAAAATTATTGGCCAAACGATTAACTTAACTACCCAAGTTCCAGTAGTTTATTTACTTGAACGTTTGTCACGGGCTTTGCAAAAAGATAAATAATTAAGATAAAAATTTTAAAAATACAAATTAAAAGCGTTGAGCATTAGGCTCAGCGCTTTTTAACTACTTCGATTATTTCACTAAAAGAGCCAGTGCTTCGTAGGGCTTGAGATTTACAACGCTAGGCACAACTTTTAACTGTTTGCTGTAATTACTGATTAAAGTTTCAGCTGGCAGTTTTTGGTAATGTTGGGGAAGTTGATAGGAAGCAGGATTAGCATAAAAATTATTGATAACTAACAAGGCCTGACCATTATATTTACGGCAATAAGCATAAACTTGTGGGTGATTTAAATCAATTGGTTGGTAACTGCCATTAGCTATGATTGGATAAGTTTTTCGTAGCTGAATCAGCTTTTGATAATATGGGAAAATTTCACCATGGTCTAATTCAGCTGCAACATTAATTTGCGCTTGGTCTTGTGGTTTTAACCATGGTGTACCCGTGGTAAAACCGGCCTTTTGCGAATCATCCCAGTGCATAGGCGACCGACTATTATCACGGGACTTAGCTTGAATAATGGCGAGAGCCTTTTGCCCATCTAATCCTTTTTTTAGTAGTTCTTGATAGGCATTTTTGGTTTCAATATCAACGTAATCGGTAATACTTTGGTAGTTGGGGTTAATCATGCCAATTTCTTCGCCTTGATAAATATAAGGTGTTCCGCGTAGTAGATGCAATACCGTGGCTAACATTTCGGCCGATTTGGCGCGGTAGTGTTTGGAATCGCCAAAGCGACTTAAGGCCCATGGTTGATCGTGATTGTTCCAAAAAAGTGCATTCCACCCACCCCCATTACTCATGCCAACTTGCCAGTCATTGAGTAATTGTTTTAACTTTTGAAAATCGAAAGGAATTTTAGTCCATTTTTGGCCATCTTGATAATCAACTTTTAAGTGATGAAAGGTAAAGACCATGGATAATTCATGATTATCTTTTTTGGTGTATGCAATAGAATTAGCAATATCAGTTGAGGACATTTCTCCCACAGTTACTGTTTCAAGATCACGCCCAAAAGTATTTTTATTCATTTCTTGCAAGTATTGATGAACAATTGGTTGATCAGTATATAGTACCTTACTATCAATTTTAGCTGGTGCATCTGCCAAAGTTTCATCTTTGCCAATTACATTAATTACATCGAAACGAAAACCTTTGACTCCCTTAGCGCGCCAAAAATTAATAACTTTAAATAATTCTTTTCTTACTTCAGGATTATGCCAGTTTAGGTCAGCTTGCGACTTGTCGTATAAATGTAAGTAATATTTACCAGTATTACCAAAGGGTGCCCAAGCTGGGCCACCAAATTTCGAACGCCAATTATTAGGCAAACTACCATCGGCTTTAGGCTGGCGCAGATAAAAGAAATTTTGATAATATTGATCGCCAGCTAGAGCTTTTTGAAACCATTGGTGGTTAGTTGAACAATGATTGAAAACCATATCTAGCATTACCTCGATATGATTTTGCCTTAGCTGGGTGATTAATTCATCAAAATCGGCCATTGTTCCAAATAAAGGGTCAATAGCATAGTAATCTGCAATATCATAGCCATTATCATTTTGTGGTGAAACGAAAAATGGATTAAACCAAATCATGTCGATGTTTAATTGCTTAAGGTAGGGGATTTTTTGAATAATTCCGCGCAAATCTCCAATTCCATCGCCATTGCTGTCATAAAAAGATTTGGGATAAATTTGATAAATAACTTTATCTGCTAAACTCATAAAATAAAACCTCCATGTTCTGTTTTTCTGCGAGCAAAGTCAATAAATTTAAATTTGTCAGGGCGATGACTAGCAACTGTATATTGAAAAAAAGACGTATCTTTTAAATAGGTTAAACTGCGCACCACCACTACTAAGTTAGTATCAGTTAGCTGCAGTTGGTTGATAATTTTGTTACTGGCCGGTTCGACAGTAATTGCTTTGGTAGCGTAATCAATTGCTAACCCTAGTTCTTGTTCAAAATAAGAATATAGTGAATTCTCTGCTACTTGTTTTGAAAGCTGAGGAACATATTTTTTTAAAATATAGTCTTCGTCAATTACAATTGGCTCATGATTGACCGAACGTAGGCGACCAATATAAGTAGCGGCAGTATCAGTTAAATTGAGTTCTTGGCTGATATTAATTGGCAAGTGCGAATCATGTAGGGCTAAAACCCTAGTTGAGGCATGCATTTGTTCCTGCTGATTTAGTTCATCAAAAGAAGTAATATTTGAAATAGGAAAGCTAAAACGTGCGTTACTTAAGACAATAGAGCCTTTACCTTTGATTTTTTGAATTAACCCCGCCAACATTAATTCGTTTAATGCTTTTCTTATTGTTTCACGTGAAACGTGATATAAGGCTGTTAAATTAGGTTCGCTAGGTAAGAAACTACCAGGAATATATGAGCCATGTTTAATTTTTTTGGTTAAATCAGCAGCAATTTGTAAATATTTAGCTGACATTATTTCAATCCACCTTTTTTACTTTTATCATATTATTATTAATTGTTTTACAAGCAATAAGCCATAAAGCTATGGGTGCAAAGTTATGCTATATCAATATCATAAACATATTATTGACACTTGTCTATACAAGTTATATAATCATTTTGAAAGCGATAACATTTATTGTTTGAGCAAGCAATAAATGATTTATGGGGGTTACATTATGAATAATAATATCACTTATTATCACCTGTCACTGGGGAAGTTATTGAGCTTGCTCATGTCAATGACCCAGTTTTTTCACAAAAGACGCTCGGTGAAGGCTTTGCAGTTGTTCCTAATACGAATACGATTATTGCGCCAGTAGATGGAAAAGTAGTAATGCTTGCTGAAACTAAACATGCAATTGGATTGAGGACTGATAGTGGGATTGAACTTTTACTTCATTTGGGTATTGATACGGTTGAACTTGGGGGTAAACCATTTGCTTTAAAAGTTAAAACAAGCGACAAAGTTAAGGCTGGTCAGCCAATTGCAACAGTTGATTTGGCAGCGATTAAAGCAGCCCATAAGGACAATACAATTATTGTCGCCATTACTAATAGTGCTCAAGTTTTAGGAACTATTACTGTCCAAACGGGCATGATAGGTGCGGGTGAAGCTGCAGCAATTGTTAGCTTGAAGCAAGAAACAAGTGCTCATACTGCACCCAGTGCAGAACCACAGGTAAGAGTAATTGCACGGCAAGTGCTAGCAGCTGTTGGCGGAGCTGATAACATTAAAAGTGTGATTCATTGTTTTACGCGGCTACGCTTTACTTTAAAGGATGATAGTATTCCTAATGACGCGCAGGTCAAACAAATTAGGGGGGTGCTAGATGTAGCACGTGCTAATGATCAATATCAGGTTGTAATTGGTCAAACGGTTGAGGATGTTTATGATGAGTTAATTGCTTTACTTGGGATTAATCCTTCTTTACAAAAAGAAACACTAAATAATGAAGTTACTACTGGCGTAGGTAATAAACTTAAACAAGTTTTCTTCAAAATGATTGGAGTGATTACTGGGTCAATGATGCCGGTAATTGGCTTATTAGCTGCTAGTGGTATGCTAAAAGGAATTCTCAATATTTTAACTAACTTCGGTCATATGTCGACTACAACCTCTACGTACACTATTATTAATGCCATGGGGGATGCGGCTTTTTACTTTTTGCCAATCATTGTGGGGTTCACTGCTGCTCAAAAGCTGGGTTCTAATCCCGTCATAGTTTCTTTGATTGGTGGTTTTCTAATTTATCCCGAATTAGTAAAAATTTTTGCTAGTGGCAAATATACCTATTATCTTGCTGGAGTAGGGATTAATGCAAATTTCTTTGGTATCCCTATTCATATTCCTCAATATACTTACTCAATTTTTCCAATGATTTTTGCAGCTTGGATGGCTGCTAAGATCGAACCTTGGATTAAGAAATGGATGCCAGTAACTTTAAGACAAATTTTCACCCCTTTAATTGAAATTTTTTTAGTTGGTATGACGGTTTTAATCATTGTTGGACCAGTAATTTCATTTATTTCCGAGGGAATAGCTAGCACTTTACAATGGTTGTTAACAGTTAATAGTGCTTTGTCGGGGTTAATTATTGGTGGGCTCTATCAGGTCCTAGTTATTTTTGGGTTACATTGGGCGGTGATTCCGCTAATTGCTAATGATATTGCCGCTAATGGACATAGTGTTTTAATATGGACATAGTGTTTTAAATGGTATTATTTCCGTTACTATGGTCGCTCAAGGTGCTGGCGCTTTAGCAGTTTGGGTTAAGACAAAGCATAACCCAGATTTAAAAGGATTATCTTTAAGTGCAGCTATTTCTGCAGCAGTTGGTATTACCGAACCTGCCATGTATGGCGTCAACTTAAAATATGGTCGAGTCTTCTTAACTTCAAGTATAGGCGCAGCTATTGGCGGATTAGTTAATGGACTATTGAAAGTTGATATGTACGGTTTTACTGGTAGCTTGATTGGTTTTCCATCATTTGTAGCAAAAGCTGGTCAAGGTAATCCAAATAACTTACTGTATTTTTGGCTTGTTGCAATAGTAACAATAGTTGCTGCCTTTAGTCTAACGTATTTCTTTGGTTATCAAGAAACTGATAGTTATAATCCTAAAGATGCGCCAGAAAAAAAGAATATAGTAAATTTATAACAAAAAGACACTATGCTATTTGCGTAGTGTCTTTTTATATCTTAATTATTTGCAAATATTTCAATTGTTTCTTCGACTTCTAGCTTGTAATGCTTTGATTACTGTTCAGTAATTCTCGTAATTATTTAGTTATTAATTCTTGGGCAACTTGATGTATAATCTGGACGCTATTAATGACAAATGGGAAACCGACATATGGTAAAAGTTGGATAACTGACCAAATCAATTCACTTTCGCTATTGCCAGCTTTCAAACTACCTCTAGCATGGGCTTTAATTTGAAAGTTAACGTTTAGTGTAATTAAAGCTAGTAATTCATAGCGTTCCCGGTCGCGGACGGGTAAAGTTTCACGGTTATAGAAATCATTGAAAAAATGCTGGGTTAGAGCTTCAGGAATAAAATCACCAGCTTCATCTGGTAAGTCCTGGAGTAGCTTTTTGATTTCCGTACCATAAATTTCATCTTGCATTTTTGCCCCAAAATTTTTATCGGGCTGGAGCTGTGGTTGGACTGGGGTCAACTGCTGTTGCTCAAAAACTGCTTGCATAATGGTTAAGGCTTGTTTAACTTTTAATTGCCCCAGCACAGGTGTTAGTTGATAAACAGTTTCTAACAAAATTTCAGGTTGAACATGGGCCACTAAAGCTTGCTCAACTAGTTCAGTTAGTGAAGAAGTTACTCCTTGGGTAATGCTAGCAATAATTGGAATTAACACACGATCCTGTTTTAAATGAGCACGGCAATGTTGATTGACATCTGTTATAAATGGAGTAATTAACTGTTCATATTGCGCTAAAATATTTTTTTTCATAGTAGTATCTCCTTTATTTTAGGCAGATTTTAAGTTATTTAGTCAATTATGTAAAATACTTATTGAATATGATTAGCAATAATATTTTGTTATAGTTATCTGCTTACTAACTTTTGAAAATTGAAGCCTTTAATCGTTTTAAAAATAGTTTAGCTACAGGGGAAAGATTAACTTCGCGTTTCCAGACTACTTTAATTGTTTGATACATTTTGGGCGCTAATTTTTTGAAAGTTAATTTTGCCCCTGGTTCAATGTTGAGTAGATTATCTAAAGTAACCATTAAGGCAGTATGATTTTTAACCAGCAAAGTACCATTAAAATTCAAATTATATGTGCCAATGAAATTAACGCAATCTTGATAATTGCCCAACCAATTTTGAAATATTTGTAGGTTGTCTGATTGTTGCGAATTTAAAATTGAGCGTCCAATTAAATCTTGGGGGCTAATTTCTGTCTTCTGGGCTAAGGGGTCATCCGTTGTCATCAGTATTCCCCAAGTATCTTTTTCTGGTAAAGTTAGTGAAGCATAGTTATTTACCGGGATATCACCAATAATAATGGCAAAGTCAGCTGTTCCATTATTTAACTTACATTCTGCATAGCTGTAATCACCGCTTAATAAGTGTAATTTAACTGCTGGATATTCTGTAATAATTTGACTAATTATATTCATAATCCGCTGCATGCCCAAGCTTTCTCCCGCAGCAATTGTTAAGTCACCACCGATAAAGGCTGAGGCAGTTAAATTATTTTTAGTTTTGGCAGTTAAAGCCAAGATTTCTGTGGCTTGACTTAGTAAGTATTGTCCTGCTGGAGTTAAAGATAAGTGATGTTTTTGGCGATTAAATAAATTTACGCCAAGTTCTTGCTCTAAATCACTAATTTGTCTTGATAAGGCGGGCTGAGAAATTAGTAATTTTTTAGCGGCACGAGTCATATTGCCTTCTTGAGCGATAGCTACGAAATAATTTAAAACTCTTAATTCCATAATTATTGGTCCATTCTGCTTATTAATTTCAGTTTAAAATAATTATACTGTATATTAAAAACAGCTTCTATCATTAAGATAGAAACTGTTTTTTATTATCATAAAGCTATTTTGGCCAAAGAAAATTAATCAATAGCTGATTGACCTTCTGATTTTCATGTAGTTGGCTATGTTGCCCCGTTTTACCATAGATTTCTTGTTCTTGATATGACCCAGCTTGCTTACTAACTAAATAGCGGTATGAACGGGCAGAATTAACATCAACTGCTCCATCGTTTCCTTTACCAGTATTACCGTAAATATTTAGAACGCCTGCTGTTTTAGGAAAGCTTTTTCTTAAAGTTAACAATCCCCGATAACTTGCAGCCATTTTTTGGGGAGAGCCGTCTTGATTTAGAACTGTATGTTTTGGTGCTCCGATTTCACCAATATAACCGTTGTAATGCCCAGCAATGGAGACTTGTTTGTTTAATTTAGGCAGATTAGTATTGCTTAAATTATTGCGTAAAAAGTAAGCAATTTGTAAATTACCCATCGAATGTCCTACTAAATTTATTTTTTTAAAATGGTACTTTTTTTGTAAAGCAAGAATAATATCTTTGACGTAGTTGCTACTTTTACTCAAAGATAAAGATTGGTTGGTTGCATAAGGTGAGACACTCTTATTATTTTGAAAATTAGCTTCAATAATCGGATTTTTAGCGTTTTGTTTAATTGTTCCAATTAAACTTACTTTACCATCGGGGCTAACATCAGCACGAATGACTGCATTAGAAGCACCACTTTTTTTGGCAGCTGAGACCATATTTTCTTCGGCATGATAACTGCTGCCCCACCCATGAACAAAGAGAGTAGGGGTTGCAATTGGAATAATGGTCGCTCTTTCTGACTGATAATTACGCCTGCTAAATAGCAAAAGAGGAATTAACAAGATGATAATTACCAGTGTAAGCATGATGGTCTTATTTCTTTTCATTTGTTGAAGCGCTTAAGTTGTTCTTTAAATCGCTAATAATTTGCTCGACTGTTAAATGATTTTCTTGATAAATTTTAGCAAGTGGAGTTTGATCAGTGTAGATTCGTTTTTGCCCATAATTAAGTACTTTAACATTTTGCTTACCAAGATAAGCTGCTATTTTTTGTCCAAAACCACCATCTAAAATATTATCTTCTAAAGTAATAATTAGCCGGTGAGTAGCAGCAAGGTGGTCTAAAGTTGGTTGGTCTAAAATATTGGCAGAAATTGGATTAACCAGGGTAGCTCCTAACCGCTCAGCAACTTGCTGACCTAATGAATAAAAATCACCTAAAGCTAATATGGCAATATTTTTACCAGCTTTAACTTGATATTTTATTTGACTGTAATCGCTTAAAAGTGATTCAGTTGATCCGTTAGGTACAATATTTGTTGGCATTTTAAGCGCTACTGGCTGTTTCTTTTGCTTAATTGCCCATTCTAGCATAGCTTTTTCTTCAGTTAGAGTTGTAGGGGCTAGATAAATCCAATTTGGCAAGTTGCTAATCATTACTTGGTCAAAAATTCCTAAGTGGGTCTTTGATTCTGCAGAAATTCCGCCCCCAGCAACTAGCATTACAACTGGTAAATTGTTTGCAGCCACATCGTGAGATAGTTGATCAAAGGCTCGTTGCAAAAAAGTTGAGTTTTCAAATAAAACAGGGGTGCCGCCTTCTTTTGCAAAGCCAGCGGCAAAGGCAACCGATTCTTGTTCTGCAATACCAACATCGATGTAATTTTTAGGGAAATCATGCTTAATTTCATCTAGGCCAAATACCCCAGGAATTGCGGCATTGATAGCCATGATTTTTTGTCCTTGAGTAATTTGTTTCTTAATAGTCTCAATTGCAACTGTTTTGGCAGTTGGCTTTGTATCAGCTAATTTGATTGGCTGATCAGTTTTAAGATCAAAGGGCATTACCCAGTGGTGGGCTTCCTCATCCTTAAGTGCAGGGGCATAACCCATTCCTTTAATGGTATTAATATGTAAAAGAATAGGGTGATCAATATCTTTAACTGCTTTGAAGGCAGTAATCATATCTTGAACATTGTTACCATTTGCAACATAGCGATAATCAAAGCCCATGGCTGTGAAAGGATTTTCTGGTGCTTTTCCATTAGATGTCCGTAATTTTGCCAGTGCAGTAACTAAACCGCCAACGTTTTCGTCAATAGACCATTGATTATCATTTACAACAACGACTAAGTTATGTGGTTCAATAGCCGCGTTGTTTAATCCTTCGAAGGCTAAGCCGCCAGTTAGTGAGCCATCACCAATTAAAGCCATGATATTTTCGTGCCCCCCTATCAAGTCCCGGGCTTTCGCCATACCAGTGGCTAAGGCAATAGAAGTAGAAGTATGACCTATTGCATAGTAATCATACTCACTTTCGTCTGGGTTGGAATATGGGGTGACATCTTCATAATGGGTCGGGTCAAGCCAAGCTGTAGCGCGGCCAGTTAACATTTTATGGGGGTAGGTTTGATGCGAAACGTCCCACACAATTTTGTCTTTTGGAGCATCAAAAACGAAGTGGTAAGCAATTGTTGCTTCCACAATTCCTAAATCTGGGCCGAGGTGTCCACCTTCTGCTGCATCTTTTTCTAAAATCAAAGTTCTGATTTCAGTTGCTAGTTGTTCCATTTCAGGTAAAGTCAATTTTTTTAAATCTTGCGGATTATTAATTTTATTTAGTAAATAGTCATTGTGCATTTTCATAATGCTTGCCTCCTTAAACTATATTTATTATAAAATTGATTTAACTAAGTATAAAATACTTTATTTTAATTATTTGTAATAAGTTTAAGTAATAACTTAAAACTGTGGCAAAATTATAATTAACTATATTTGGCATAAAGGAGGATAAGTATAATGAAAATTGGATTTATTGGAACAGGTGTGATGGGGAATGCAATCTGTCTTAACTTACTAAAAGCGGGGCACCAACTTTTTGTTTATAATCGTAGCAAAAGTAAAACTGATAATTTAGTTGAACAAGGTGCTGTATGGTGTTCAAGTGCGCGGGTAGTTACTAAAAAGGCAGATTTAATTTTTACAATGTTGGGTTTTCCAACTGATGTGGAAGAAGTATATTTTGGCAGTAATGGTATTTTTGAAGAAATAGTGCAGGATAAATATATAGTTGATTTAACTACTTCAAAACCAAAACTTGCGCAAAAAATTTTTACTACAGGTGTAAAGAATGGCGCTAAGATATTGGATGCACCAGTTTCTGGTGGCGATCTTGGTGCCAAAAATGGTACGTTAACCATTATGGTTGGTGGCGATAAAGACGCTTTTAGAGCTTTACAACCTGTTTTTAATGATTTTGGCAAAGCTGTTCACTATTTTGGGCCCGCAGGATCAGGTCAAAATACTAAAATGGCTAATCAAATTATGATTGCTGGAACCATGACGGGAATGACAGAGATGTTTGTCTATGCTAAAGAAGCTGGGCTTGACTTAGCCACTGTGCTAGAAACAGTGAGTGGTGGAAGTGCGGCTAATTGGAGTCTTAGCAATTATGGTCCACGAATTTTACAAGGTGACTATACGCCTGGATTTTTCAGTAAACATTTTCTGAAAGATTTGCGGATTGCACTAGAAACTGCTGCGGAAATGAATTTAAGTTTACCGGCAACAACTGAAGCTAAAAGGCTCTACGAAGTTTTGGTTGATAAACAACATTTGGGTGATTTGGGTACGCAAAGTTTAATTAAACTATGGTGGCAGTAAGAGTAATTTTTTGGTAAAGTCTTAAACGAACAAAGCAGGGCAGCGATTATTAATCGCCGTCCTGCTTTTAAATTAATATTTATACTTAAAAAGTGGGATATTACTGCTTGCTGGGGATGTCTTGCTTTCCGTCTAAAAAATTGGCATACCTTCCCAGAACAAATATGTAGTCAGATAAACGATTTAAATATTGCAAACAAGCAGGTGCTAATTTTTGTTCTTCATTTAACTGGACCATTGTTCGTTCAGCACGGCGGGCAATGGTTCGAGCATAATGTAAATTAGCGGCTGTAATCGAGCCACCCGGTAGAATAAATTCTGTTAATGCTGGTAGCAGGGAAGTTAGCCGATCAATCTCTTGTTCAAGTTCTTTAACTTCCTTTAAAGTGATTTTAGACCGTCTTTTGACGACAATATCTCCTTGTAATAGATAAAGCGTGCGTTGTAAATTTTGGATAAGCTCCCGTAATTGACTACAGTTGGTGGATAAATTAGCTATTACAACTCCGAAATAAGACTGAAGTTCATCGACTTCACCAATAGTAGCTATTTGCAAGTCATATTTTGGCACCATTTTACCAGTAACTTGTTTAGTGAAGCCTTGGTCACCAGTTTTTGTATATATTTTCAATGTCATATTTTTCTCCTTTGGAAGTGATTAAGCGCAAGACAGAGTGGTTTATATAAAACTGGATAAAAAGCTAAATTACCAATTGCATGGTAAGTATCGAAAGTAAGACTGCTAGCCCAATATGCTAAGAAGGCAGGAATACCTCCATAAATTGACATGCCTAAGTCAACCCAAAAGCCATATTCCCAACCTAAAAAGGTAGCAAGAATTAACTGTAAAGTTAGATGGTCTTTTAAAGGTGTTAATTTACTAAGTAGTGCAACAGTTAGGATACATGCGCCATAGGCAAAAATTTGAGGAATAGTCCATAAACCGAAACCTAAGTAAATATTTGAAATTACCATGGTTAAGACTGCAAGTGTCAAGCCAAAGCTAATACTAAGATTCAAAGTCACAATCATTAAAATATCAGTTACGGGTTGAACATTAGGTATAGGAATAATTTTAAAAAGCCTTAGGGATACACACATTGCTGTTAAAACGGCCATTAAGGCTATTTTTTTAGTTGAGTTAAGCATTAATTCATTTTGGCTAAAGTAAATTTAACTTTATCGTGGTTATTTACTTTTTGTTCCGCAGCTCCCTTATTAGCAAATTTACCATTAATTGTATAAGTCCAATAAATTTGCTTGTGAGTATCTTGACTTTTACCATCTATTGCAGTGATAAAGCCATTTGTGCTCTTAACTCGCCAAGCTTTTTTAAGACCAGACATCACTGTTGCATGTTTAGAGAGTTTAACCTTTTTGTTTTTTATATTTTTTTTGTTTACATTAAGTGTATAAGCTACGGTAATTTTATTACTAGGCTTAGCCATAACTTCTTGGCTAGTCTGATTGCCTGTAAGAGAAAAAGTAAAAATAGTTGCTATTCCAGCAAGAACTGCTAATTTGTTTTTTTTCATAATAAATTCTCCTAAATTATATAATTCTAATTTGATTTATTTGACTGGACAAGACCCTGATTCACAATCAGTTTGATCAATTAATTCCAAATTTTTTTGGTCATTGTTTTGCTTGGCAAAGACTGTAGCAACATCGGCAATAATTGAGGCTTTTCTTTTTTCATATGTTTCTTTATCAATTGGCTCTTTTGGAGCTTGTTTCAATGAACCACCATAGTAGGGCAAAAGAGAGGTTGATTTAATAATATGGCGGTACTGGTTGAATAAAGATGTAATTTGCTTACCTTCATCATTTTGGAAGGTAATGGTGCAGCTTACAGCATTATCGGACCAATATGTTTGTAAGAAAGCTTGTGTTGCGAATTGCTCAGCAATTGAAACCGTGCCAGCAGAGGCAAAATTTTCACTATCTGCATGTGCAGCTCGTAGTGGGAATTCAACACAAACTGTATTTGGTGTGTAAACATCTGGTTCTGAATAATAACCACATTCAGCGAGGGCTTTAAGAAGCGGGTCAGACGCTTGGAAACGAATTCGTTGAATTAAGTAGCCTGCATAGTGAAAGTGCATACCTTCAGAAGCACCAGCAAGTTTTGCTACCGTTCCTGATGGTTTGACTGTAGTGTGTTTAATTGAAGGATTACATCCTAAAGCTTGGCTATATTCATTGTCTGCATCCACAACCGCTTGGTATGCGTTAGAAACCATTTCAATTCCTTTCGGATCATAAATCGGTACTTGAATTTTAGCTCCAGTTTCGTGATCGCTCTCTTCTTTAAAACCAGTGACAACACGGTGACCTAAATCATTCAATAACCAATCTTGAATGCCTGACATAGATACGCCAATACGACGATTTTTATAAATTATTTCCCGGGATATAGCCCAATCGTAAGTACTGAATGTAACACGTTTGGTATAGCGGGTGGCTAATCTAAACACATCTTTTAAATTCCAATTTTGTTGTTCAGCAATGTAAGGAAAAACTTCAAATAAATTACAAGGCTCACCATTAGCAAGAGAAATTTCACCACAAGGATTGGTTCCTTCTACTGCACCATCAACGTCTTTTTGGTATCCATCTATAATTCGACCATAGTTTTGAGATAAGTCCAAATTTACAATGCCTGGTTCGCCATTTTCTTTAATACCATTGGCAATCGGTTCATAATTGGTAAACGCAGCATCAATTGCTACACTATTATTTGATGCCCAACGGTGGTGATAGAGCTTATCTTGGTCTTGTTTCATAGTGATAAATGCTTGGTCTGTATTAGAACCTAATGCTAACTCAGCTGATCGTCTAACGTTACCAGCAACAACTGTTTTGCCAATTAAGTTACAAATATCTGTTGCATCAACTGAACTGATTTTGCGGTTTGAACATGTATTGATGATTTTGTTAATGTCGAAAAGCATTTCAACTAACGGCATTGGCCCAGAAGCTGTACCACCAAAACCATTGATTTTTGTTCCATAAGGACGAATATTACTGATATCAATGACTAATTTAGTCTTGTGCTCAGGATTTGTTTGATTAAAATGCATATCTATTAATCTGGCATTAGCTAAGACCCAGCCCTCTCGTGTGTCGGGCACTTCAAAATAGATGCAGTCATTTGGAGTACTATTTTGTTTAGACCACTTTTTTTTATCAATTGCACCAAGTTTAATTGTATCAGTATAAGAATCACTATCTTGATCAATAATAATTGTTAAATCAATGTTATTGTCGACTTGGGGTATTTTTTTTATGTTATCTTGAGTAACTGAGAATCCCACACCACCCCCTTTCATTAGTTGATCAAATAGAAAAGAAAAGGGCATTGAAACTGCTACCTGTTCTTTTTTTAAATAATCGGGCAAAATATGGCTGGCACCATAAGCTTGAGGACGAATAGCAATAAACCAACAGTTATTCAAGGAATCGCCATTGCGTTTTTGATAGTCAGTACCAGAAACCCAAAGATTGCGACCAGATGGAGTAGCAGCAAGGCCATAAATCATTTTGAATAGTTCTTGAGCTTCAGTGGTTAACTCATTAAATAATTTATCTGAAGGTGAGTCCTTTAAGCGGGGATCAAGATTGATATTACCTTCCACAACTCTTTTAACGGTTTCATCCCAATTTTCAGAACGATTTTTTTCTGGTAGCCACCGGGCATAAGTCCGTTTGTAAGTAACCCAGCCTAATTCGCCCCAATGGGGGGTAATATTTTGTTTCACTCGGTCAATATAGGCTTGACTTAAAGTTATGGTTGAATTTTTCATAATAAAAATGACTCCTAGATATAAATTTTGTTTCACAACTACATTATGTATGGTTATATAAAAAATGATACCACAACATGTTGTGTATGCAATAAAAAATTAGCAAATAAAAAAATAACGCCAGTCTTTTATGTGCGAGTAAGAAATACTAAGTTTTAAAATAAATAGCAAAGAAAAAAGCACAATAAATTAAAAATTGTGCTTACCTAATGACTTGAAGTGGTAAAGAAAAACTACAAAGAATAATCTTTTAAATAGACTAACTATGCTAAGGCGATTTAATAAAGGTAAGCCAACTTAAAGTGTGTTAGCATAATACTGGATTAAACATGTTAAATGACTTTGTCCGCTAATTTTAATAAAATAGATAGTAAACAGATTAATTTTTAAGTTTATTAATTTATATATTAATAGCAATAAGGAGATATTTATTTGCGATTTAAACAAATAATTTTTGATGTTGATGATACTTTAATTGATTTTGCTGCTACAGAACATTATGCTTTACGTAGTCTTTTTAATGCCCATCATTGGAAATTAACTACGGCGTTGCAACAGCGTTATAACAGTTACAATCAAGGTCTTTGGCGCCAGTTAGAACAAGGAAAGATCACCTACGACCAGCTCAGTGAAATGGTTTTTCATAACTTTCTCAAAGATAACCTACAAATTAATGTTGATGGTCTATTAATTATGCAAGAGTACCGCAGTTATTTTAGTGAATCTCATCAGTTGTTGCCAGGTGTTATAGATACACTTAGATTTGCTCAAAAAAAAGGTTACCAGTTAGCGGTTCTGAGTAATGGCGAAAGCTTTATGCAAGAACATCGACTTGCATTGGCAGGAATAAAAAATTATTTTTCCTTAATTGTTACTTCTCAAGCAGCTGGTTTTGCTAAGCCAGACAAACGTATTTTTGATTATTTTTTCAATTTATCTTCAATCGGACCTGCTGAAACAATTTTTTTTGGTGATGGTTTGCAGTCAGATATTTTAGGTGCAGAAAATTATGGCTTTAATAGTATTTGGTATAACCATCGGCACCGAAAAAATAATATGAATTTGCATCCCCTGTATGAAGTAAAAAATTATCCCCAATTCGTTAAGCTACTTAAAAATGATTTATAAATTAAGTTGCTAGGTGCTTAGTTAATTAATGATTTCGGTATAATAAAGTAAAGTGTTATTAATGTGACAGTGGTTGGCTGATTTTCAAGAAAATTAGTGTTAATTGCTGATGCTACTCTTTAAACAATTGAAGGTGATTGAAATGAAAATTGGATTTATTGGAACTGGTAAAATTGGTACTGCTATCGTTCAGGGACTACTACAAGCTAAAACTGCTAGTGAGGATATTTATATTTATGACGGTGGGCACGCATCTGCACAAAAACTGGCAACTAGATATGGGTTACAGTTAGTAGATACGTATAATGAATTTGAACCCTGTGAAGCAGTAATTGTAGCAGTAGGTGGTTCAGCAATTGATAATATTTTTATAAAACTAGGACAAGTTTATCATGGCATAATTATTTCAACTGGTGGTGGCGATTTAAAAAAGGTTAAGCAGCTGATTTCAGCAGATGCAACCTTTGTCAAAGTTGTTCCTAACACACCAGTTAAAATTGGTCGGGGTATCACAGTAATTAGCTTTCTTTCTGAGGAAAAACAAGAAGTAATCGAACTAACTAAAAATATTTTTGCTTGCATGGGTGATGTCTATGTTGTTCCTGAAAATAAGTTAGGAATTTATGGCACAATTGCTGGGTGTACGCCAGCCTATGTTGATTTATTAATCCAAGCCCTAAGTGATGCTGCAGTAGAAAATGGTGTTAAGCGGACGGATTCCTATGAAATAATTGAAAAAATGCTAATTGGTACAGCTCAATTAGCTCTTGATACAAAAAAATTACCAGAAGAATTAAAAAATGAAGTAACAACGCCAGGTGGTTCAACCATAAAAGGAGTTAATAAGCTAGAAGAATTAGGTTTTCGTGGTGCTTTAATCCAGGCAACTAACGCTTCAGCTAATTAATGGGTATGATAATAATAAAAATAAATGCAAAAAGCACCGAAATAAATCGGTGCTTTTTGTAAAGTTATAGCATGTGTTTAAGTAGAATAAATTAATTTGTGAAATTAAAATTCTTTATTTAAATCAACTGGTGTATCAGCTGGTTCACCCTTAATTAATTTTAAGTTGTTATCAAAAGCATTAATAACCATATTGCGAACAGCATGAGTAGTGTAAAAAGCAGTGTGTGGGGTTACCAAAACATTTGGTCGGTCAATCAAGTCGGCAAGACGCTTGTCAGGTAATTCTTTATTGGTGAAATCACTATTGAAAATACCAACTTCACCTTCGTAAGTATCCATTGCAAAACCGAAAATTTTACCAGAATCTAATCCACGCACGATAGCATCGGTGTCAACTAAAGGACCACGAGATACATTAATGATAACAACATCATCTTTCATCTTTTGAATAGAATCATCGTTAATCATATGGATGTTTTCTGGAACGTCAGGGACATGAAGTGAGATGACATCTGCTTGTGCATATAATTCATCTAAACTATCAACGTAATAACCCTTTTCTTCTAAGATTGGGTTCTTAAATAAGTCATAAGCAATGATTTTAGCACCAAAGCCTTCCATGATTTGCATGAATACTTGGCCAATGTGTCCCGTACCAATAACACCGACAGTTTGGTCCCGTACTTCACGACCGATTGTTGGTGCCCAACGGAAGTCATGTTTAGCAAGTTTTTCATCCATTGCCTTATCTTGGCGTAAGATTCTAGCAGCTTGAATAGCAGCATGTTCAGCAATAGCATCAGGTGAATATACTGGAACATTGGTTAATTTAAACCCAAGTTCTTTAGCTTTTTTTAAGTCAATGTTGTCAATTCCAACGTTACGAATTGACCAATTGTGAATACCAAGCTTATCTAAAGCTTCGATAGTGTCCGCTTTGTAATCTAATTGTTGGTAAGTAACAACACCATCAGCTCCTTGAGCCAATTGAGCAGTTTCAGGGGTCAACAGTTGATCTGTAAAATCAACAGTAATGTCGGGATGGGCTGCTTGCCATTCGTGAACATATGGTTCCTCATCTTTGCGGATAGCGTAAGCATAAATTTTAGTCATAAAATCTAACCTCCATAGATTATCATTATTCTCTCTTGTGCTATTATACACTTGTAATGATTGAATTAAAAATATAAACTTGTGAAGAATCTTACTTTTATTATAACCTGCTATTAAAGCAATCGCTTACATTATTAATGAGATAGGATTAAACTAAGTAAATAAATGTACAGTATTTTTTGACTAAAGTCGTGAAATAATGAGCAGCTTTTTTGTGGCTTGAATTAGGTTAGAATTTTATAATTTTATTTTGCATGAGTAAGTGCTGCAAGATAACAAGACAATCTTAAAAAATATATAATGGGTAAGCAAGATACAACAAAGGAGAAATAAATGATTTTAATTTCGTGGAATATTGATTCGTTAAATGCAGCTTTGACGGGAACATCATCACGCGCTGAAGCAACCCGGCAGGTTTTAGTAAAAATATACGAGCATAAGCCGGATATTATTGCCCTTCAAGAAACTAAGTTGCGCTCGACAGGTCCAACTAAAAAGCACCAAGAAATCTTAGCAAAAAATTTTCCTGAATATGAAATTGTTTGGCGTTCGGCCCAAGAGCCAGCTCGTAAAAGTTATGCGGGGACAATGTATTTATATAAGAAGGAACTTAAACCATTAGCAACTTTTCCTAGAATTGGCGCACCTGAGCCAATGGACGATGAAGGTAGAATTATTACTTTAGAATTTCCTAAATATTTTGTTACCCAAGTTTATACACCAAATTCTGGCAGTGGTTTAAAGCGTCTAAGTGAGCGGCAAAGTTGGGATAAGAAGTATTGCGATTATTTGAAAAAACTAGATCAAGAGAAACCTGTCTTGGCTAGTGGAGATTATAATTGTGCTCATAAAGAAATTGATTTGAAACATCCAGATAATAATCATCATTCAGCAGGTTTTACAGATGAAGAGCGGCAAGGTTTTACGAAATTACTTGAAGCTGGTTTTGTAGATACATTTAGAAAAGTAAATGGCGATATTGAAGGAATTTATTCTTGGTGGGCCCAAAGAGTGAAGACCGCCAAGCAAAATAATTCTGGTTGGCGAATTGATTATTGGATAACTAGTGAGCGAATTGCGGATAAGGTTAAACGTTCTGAGATGATTGATACTGGGCTTAGAGCAGACCATTGTCCGATTTTACTTGAAATTGATATTTAAAAGATAAATAAAGAGAAATCCAAAAAAGTTAGATTTCTCTTTATTTTATATAAAATGGTGCTGAGGCAATATTGAATGAATGATACACTACAAGATGCAATTCTTAATGGTCTATATGATTTATCTTATCCAGGACATGAAATTGTAGGTCCTAAGCTGTTAACAAATACAAAACATGAAAATATTTGGTTAACTTTGCGTTATGAACTTATGCATTGTAAAAACTTTACTTGGGCAGTTGCGTTTATTACGCAAGATATGCTAGTTCCCTTTAAAGTGATAATGGCAGACTTAGCGCAACAAGGTATTTCAGGAACTTTAATTACCGGTGATTATTTAAATTTTAATGATCCACGCGTTTTTCACGAATTATTAAAGATCGATAACTTATCAGTTAAAATAGCACCCAAAAATGGGTTTCATGTTAAGGGCTATTTTTTTGAGCACGATGACTGGCAAACTATGATAATCGGCAGTGCCAATTTTACTAGATCAGCCTTGCTTAGTAATTATGAGTGGGCGCTAAAGGTCAGTGCGAAAGAAAATGCGACCTTAACTAAGCAAATTAATAAGCAACTTGAGACTTTAAAAAAAGTTAGTCAAGAGCTGACTAGTTCATGGCTGCAAACATATGAACAAAGTTGGGTGCGCCCCCAAATAAAACGGCAAACAAAAAGCCAACTACCTATTTCTCAGGAAATAGTTCCCAATCATATGCAAAAAGCTGCTTTAAAGCAATTACGTCAATTAATTGCTCGTGGTCAGTCACGCGGTTTAATAGTATCTGCTACAGGTACTGGTAAAACTTATTTAGGAGCATTTGCGGTAAAGTCTTTTAAGCCACAAAAATTTATTTACGTTGTTCATCGTGAGCAAATAGCGCGAAATGCCTTAGCTAGCTTTTATCAAGTAATTGGTGGAGCCAAAACCGATTATGGCTTATTGACCGGAAATAAACATGAATTGAATCGTAAATATATATTTGCGACGGTACAAACTTTAAGTCAATCTAAAGTTTTAGCTGAATTGAGTCAGACCGAATTTGATTATATTCTAATTGATGAAGCACATCGCTCTGCAGCTCCAAGTTATCAGCGTATTTTCAAAAAATTTAAGCCTAAATTTTGGCTAGGTATGACGGCTACGCCTGAGCGAATGGATAATCAAGATGTTTATCAGTTATTTGATTACAATTTGGCTTATGAGATTCGCTTACGGGATGCTTTAAAGGAACAGATGCTGACACCATTTCATTATGTTGGAGTTGCTGATTATGAAGTCGATAATGAGGTGATTGATGAAACAGCTAATTTGCGCTATTTATTAGCACCAAAACGAGTGGATTATGTCTTACAACAACTTGATTATTATGGCTATTGTGGTAATAGAGCTAAGGGACTTGTCTTTTGTAGTAGACAAGAAGAAGCACGTGAATTAGCCCAGGCTTTTTCTGCCAAGGGCCATCCTGCAGTTGCCTTAACTAATCAAGATAGTGAAAAAAGGCGACAAGAAGTAGTTGAACAGCTTGAACAAGGTAAGCTTGACTATATTATAACAGTTGATCTTTTTAATGAAGGGATTGATATTCCAGCTCTTAATCAAATTGTGATGTTACGTAACACACAGTCAAGTATTGTTTTTATTCAGCAACTTGGTAGGGGATTACGTAAATATGCTGGGAAGGACTATGTAACGGTAATTGATTTTATTGGTAACTATAAAAATAATTATTTAATTCCAATTGCCTTAAATCAAGATAACAGCCGAGATATCGATCAAGTACGTAAGGAGACTATCTTACCTGGATTTATTGATGTTTCAACTATTAATTTTAGCCAAATTGCATCGACTAAAATTTTGGCTTCGCTTGACAAAATTAAACTTGATAGCGTTAAAGAATTAAGGCAATCTTATCAAGAATTAAAAGAAAAAATTGGTCGTGTGCCCTTGCTTTTTGATTTTGTTAACTATGGTTCAACTTCTCCTGAGGTATTTGCTAATCATACTGGTTTTCAAAATTATGCTCAATTTTTGGTTAAAATGGGAGAATCAGTTAAATTAACTGAATTTGAGCATGCGATCTTGTCTTTTTTAACCAAAGAACTTTTAAATGGTAAAAGACCGCATGAACTCTTACTACTGCAAGCCTTACTAACAAAAGAACATATCAGTCATAGGGAATTTGAAAATATATTAAAAAGATTTGGTACATATTGTAACGAAGCAGTTTTAAAGTCGGTATTGGCTATTTTATCATTAGATTTTTTTGACGTTAAGCAAAGGCAGACAACCAAGAAGGCCCAATATGGTGGTCAATCACTAATACAACAGGATGACTTACTTAATTATCTTTTAGCACCAAAATTGAGCCAGGCTTTGCAGAACAATCATATATTTAAGCAATTATTTACTGATGTAGTTAATACGGGGCTAAAAATTAACCAACGCTATAATAAGCAAGAACAATTTACACTTTATCAGCAATATGAGCGCAAGGATGTATGTCGTTTGCTTGATTGGCCTAAAGATGTTTCTGCACCAATGTATGGCTATCGTGTAGATAAAAAAGAAACTCCGATTTTTATTACCTATGAAAAGGATTCATCTCAAAAGCGTAATGCGTTATATCATAACACATTAGAAGATGGTCAAACTTTGCGTTGGTATACTAGGGCACCACGGCACATAAATTCGGATGAAGTTAAAAGATTACTTAATACACCGAAGATGAAACTACATTTGTTTGTGAAAAAAAGTGATGCTATAGGCAAGAAATTTTTTTATTTAGGTCAAGCTGATATACAAAAGAAAACCGTTAAAGAAGAACTTTTGGGTCCGAAAAAAAAGGCAGTAGTTGGTATGAATTTACGGCTACAACATCCTTTAGAAAGTAAAATGTATCAACTACTATTTGAATAATAAAAAAGCTTCTATGAATTATAGAAGCTTTTTATTGTGTAGCGCTGATTTTAGCGAGGAACAAACGTATTAGGTTTAATATGCTGCAATATTTCATATCCTACTGCTTTTTGGTCATTTTTATTATCATCAGTTTGGTTTAAAAACATGATAATTCCATTTTGATTATCGGTTGTCAACTGCACCCAAGTGCCAAAATGCATAGCTGCAATACTACCATATGCTAATTTGAGTGAATCGTTATTTTGTAAATACATTCCACCAGAGTAATCTGTGACCTTACTCTTTAAATGTGTTAGATAATAAAAATCATTCTTATTCAGGATCTTTCCATTGCAAAGACCAGCCTGGATTTGATAATATTCGCTGGGACTAGTAAATAGATTACCTGCTCCAGGAATTTGTGAAGCAAGTGACTGCTTAATGTAGGCGGGACTTTGATAGTTTTTACTTCCATTTGAATAATAAGAAATTGGGTCAGTTTTGTCATTGGGGATGTTTTGGTACAAATAAGTATTTTTCAAGCCTAAGGTATCCACGATGCGATTTTGAAAATTTTCTTCGTAAGATTTACCTGTGACCTGTCTAATTATTCCTGTCAGCAAAATAAAGTTGCTATTGTTGTAATGGTAGCTACCAACTAAATCGGAAGAAGTTGCATTAATATTGTTAACGATCCAGTTAATTGCATTAGCTTCTGAATATACATAGCCTCGGTTTATTTCAGTTCCGGTAGCTTTAATACCAGAGGTATGGGTCAATAGATTACCGACCGAAATTTGGTTAGCGTTTTTTAGATTGGGATACCAACGTGAAATCTTAGTGTACTGGTTAAATGCTTTATTAGTATTTTTGGTCTCATTCATAAGTTGAATTATGATTGCTCCAGTAATCACTTTTTGTAGCGAGGCCGTCGGGTATGTTACATTGCTTTTACCGTTGCCAATGCGCTTACCATACCAAGCATAACCATAACTAATTGTTTGGGGCTGCCCATCTTTTACTACAGTAACCGAACCACGGACATGGTGCCTTTTTAAAGTTTCTCTGACAAAATTAGACATTTCTTCATTATCATTAGTGCTAGTTGATGAAGTTGCAGCTTCAACTGGCATTGCTTTTGTACTAATTGCAGTAGAAGTACCTATAGTTAATGCTGCAATAGTTGTTAAAATTTTATGTTTCACAATATTAAACTTCTCCTTTAAACTATTATTTGTATTATAAAACGATAACTGCAACAAAGATATGTGAAAAAGATTAAGTTTATTTAACGATTTGATTTCTAAGCTATTGGCTAAAAAATATATGATCACAATCAAAAATATAGGGACAAACATAAATATTATCTCATGTAACTATTGGCTATAAATAAAGGTGTTAACGTATACAATTTAGTTGGCTTGAAAAAAATCATAAAAAAGGGTTGCAAAAACCAAAAAAGGTTGCTAATATAAATAACTGTCGTCAGGGCAAAGCCAGTAAGGCAAAGGCAAGGCGGCAAAAAAGATATAAAAAACCAGTTGACAAAAGCGACTGAGTTTAGTAATATAAAAAGCGCTGTTGTTTAAAGAAGCGGCAGCGCGGGTCAGAAAAAAGTTCTTGACAGAGTCGAGAGCATCTGATA
>NZ_REHE01000003.1:0-108800 GCF_003692985.1 Lactobacillus sp. ESL0237
AAAAGAAGTACGGTGGCAAGAGCAAGAAGGAAACACCTGTAACCATGCCGAACACAGAAGTTAAGCTTCTTAACGCCGAGAGTAGTTGGTGGGAGACTGCCTGCGAGGGTAGGACGTTGCCGTGCTTTTTTAATATTCCGGCTTAGCTCAGTTGGTAGAGCGCTTGACTGTTAATCAAGATGTCGTCAGTTCGAGTCTGACAGCCGGAGCAAGGTTAAAAAAGAAGGTCATTAGACCTTCTTTTTTTGTTTATGAAAATTTATTTTATTTAATGCTGGGCTGTATTCTTAGTTGTGTGAATTTTGTAATTAGTTTTTTAAGACCAGGATCAAGCCTTTTCTTGTGTTTAACTGCAATAAAATACTTAATTTGAATTAAAGTGTGATCAAGTGGAAGAGGATTAATTGGAGTTCGATTCATTCTTTTGATAATACTAGCAGCTGAAATGGTTAATCCCACTCCCTTAATTGCTAAATTTGTTGCAGTTAATATACTTTTACTTTCAAGAACAATGTTTGGCTTGACGTTGAATTTATGAAATATACCATTCACTTGATGACGAATAGCGGAATTGCTAAAACTAACTACAAATGGTTGTTGCAATATTTCCTTAAGATTGTATTCATCTTGATTAAGAATAAACCGGTCTTTTTTAAAATATGATGATTGAGGTGAAATAATCACATAGTAGTTTTCTTCCCCATTAACGAAAAAATCGAGCTCAGTGTTGAGTGATTCAGGTGTTTGTCCAATGTAACAATCAATTTGCTCATTCAAAAGCTGCGTTTCGCTATTTCTAGGAAAGGTTTCAGATAATTGAATCTCAATATTTGGGTTTTCAGCCAGAAAATCGGGTAGTAATTCTGGTAATAAAAAAGTTCCGAGGCTTTCTAAGACCCCAATTCTAATTATTTCTTTTTTGGGTGAGGCGTATCGAATCAACTTTTTGGCTAAATTTTGGTTATTGGCAGTGGTTGTTTCAAGGTATTTGTAATAGATTACGCCGGCTTTAGTTAATGTAAACGGAGTAGTTTTTCGATTAATTATTTTGGTCCCTAATTTATGTTCGATGCGTTTAAGTAGTTGAGTTAAATAAGGCTGTGAGATATATAGTTCTTGGGCGGCTCGGGTAAAATTGCTTTCTTTTAGTAAAACGTCAATGTAGTGTAAGAGTATTTCTGGATCTTTCATCTGTTTCCTCCAATAACACTTTTATTATAGTCTATTTGCTAGAAAACTATTTCATTTTGTTAAATAAAGTTAGTAAAATTTAGTTATTAAAGATTTTACAGAGAGGAATTATTTCAATGATGAAGCCAGGTACATATAATGTAAAAGCAAAAGGGCATGGCTCAAGTTTTATGCCAATGAAGGTTACTCTTTCTGCGACCGCTATTGAAAATATAAGCATTGATTCTAGTGCTGAAACTAAAGGGATTGCTGATGAAGTTTTTAGGCGGCTACCCCAGCAGATTATTGCTAATCAAACACTAAATGTTGATGTGATTAGTGGTGCTACAATCTCTAGCCGCGGTGTTATCGATGGAGTTGCTCAAGCCATCGATGAGGCTGGCGGTGAGGCAAATAAATGGAAACAGCGGGCTAAACCCATTGCTAAAAGCGATAAAGATGAAGAATATAATGTAGATGTGGTTGTAATTGGTGCTGGGGGTGCTGGGCTTGCTGCAGCAACTAGAACAATCCAAAATGACCAAAAAGTGATAATTTTAGAAAAATATCCACAAATTGGTGGCAACACTGCGCGGGCTGGTGGACCTTTAAATGCGGCTGAACCAGAATGGCAGGACAAATTTAAGGCCTTAGCAGGTGAAAAAGAAAGTTTGGCAAAATTAGCTGCGCTACCAATTGATCAAATTGATTTAGAATATCGGCTTGATTTTCAAAAATTACAAAAACAGATTAATGCATACCTTGAATCGGGGGCAAATTATTTATTTGACTCCACCTTACTACATGAAATTCAAACTTACTTGGGTGGTAAGAGAATTGATTTAAATGGAAATGAAATTCATGGTAACTACGAGTTAGTCAATAAGCTTGTTAATAACGCATTCGCTTCAGTGCAATGGTTGACTAATTTAGGTGTAGAGTTTAATCGTGATGATGTAGCAATGCCTGTTGGTGCTTTGTGGCGTAGAGGCCATAAACCAGTTGAGCCAATGGGCTATGCTTTTATCAAAGTTTTGGGTGAATGGCTCAGAGATCATGGCGCGACTATTTTAACTGAAACCCGAGCAAAACATTTAATTATTGAAAATGGGCAAGTTAAAGGTGTGCTTGCCGAAAATAATGGCAAACAAGTGACTGTTCACGCACCAAAAGTCATTTTAACTTCAGGTGGGTTTGGTGCGAACACAAAGATGGTCCAAAAGTATAACACTTATTGGGCACAGATTGCTGATAATATTGCAACTACTAATTCACCAGCAATAACCGGTGATGGAATTGCTTTGGGACAAGAAGCAGGTGCTGCTTTAGTGGGTATGGGTTTTATTCAACTAATGCCAGTATCTGATCCAGAAACGGGTGAATTATTTACAGGCATTCAGACACCACCTGAAAACTTCATCATGGTTAATCAAAAAGGAGAACGTTTTGTCAATGAATTTGCAGAACGGGATACTTTGGCTAAAGCAGCAATTGCTAATGGTACTTTATTTTATTTAATTGCTGATAATAAAATCAAAGCAACAGCCTATAACACAACTGAGGAGTCTTTGGCAGCACAAGTTAAGGCTGGGACACTGTTTAAGGCCGATACTTTAGCAGAACTAGCTGAAAAAATAGGGGCAGAGCCTGCTACTTTAGTTAATACAATTAATAAATACAATTCGTATGTAGATGCCGGTTATGATCCTGAATTTAATAAGAGTGCCTTTAATTTAAAATGTGAAGTTGCCCCATTTTATGCAACACCACGTAAGCCAGCAATTCACCATACTATGGGTGGGTTGAAAATTAATTCTAAGGGGCAAGTGCTTAATCAAGATGATCAAGTTATTACTGGTCTATTTGCTGCTGGTGAAGTTGCGGGTGGTCTTCATGCTGGGAACCGCCTTGGCGGCAATTCATTAGCTGATATTTTTACTTTTGGCAGAATTGCTGCAGATACTGCTTGTAGTCAACTTATATCAGATACTACCAATAGCTCACCACAAAATTAAAAATTAATCAAAAAATAGCCAGTCTTCAGGCTATTTTTTGATTAATTGTCCTTGTTCTAAAGCTACAAAAATGGTGACGATTAATAAATCGGCACAGCCCCCCAAACTATAATTATGGTCTAAACATATTTGGCTAAGCTTGAGGAGATATTTTTTTCCTGAGACTGTAGCATAACCTCCTAGAGCAAGATAATGGTTAGCACAGCTGTGTAGCCAATTAATCACATCATAATTACCTGCGCGCTTAATAAGATTACTGTCAACCGTTACTGTAGCAATTTTCATTAAGGTATCTAGTAATCGGCACTGGAGCGTACCGGTGCTCTGCTTTAAGAAAGGCAGGGCATATTTTTTTACAATGGGATAACCTTGTTCAGCTTGTGCACGTGCGCCACCAATGCTGTATTGTTGAAATTCACGTTCACCAGCTGTTTGTAATTGGTTATTTTTTTCTAGGTCATGTTCAACTAAACCATGGCACATTCTAGCGATAGTTGTAAACAATTCAGTCTGATTTTTCTTACAATAACTTTGAGCGCAAACAAAAATACCTAGAGCAAAAATTGCCCCTTTATGGGTATTGACTCCGTTTGTAGCTGCTAGCATTTCTTCTTCAGCTAATAGACCTTCTTGTCTTAATTGAGTGAACATGGTGGAGAGGTCTGTTCCAGTGAAGGTTTGCCCAATTTGTGTAGCTTTATTGAAGTAATGCTCTAGGCTTAAGCTACTGTCAATAAAGGTATAAATATTCATATCAGGATGTGGTCCAGGATTAGCGGGATCAACTAAGCCAGGTTTAGGCAAGGTAGTGACTTCATATAAAAGAGCGCGTAGCGCATTTTGAGTGATTGAATTAGTCATAAGTTCCTTAATTGTGATTACTACTTAATTGCTAAATTGTCGACTAAAGTTTGAATTTCTTGTTTGTTACTTTTAATAAAGTCAATAAAGTCAATAATTCCAGCTGAAAAATGCTGGTTAGGATCATAAACAAGATAAACTTGCCGGATATTTTTAGGTAAATCAAGTTGAATTTGATGAATATCAAAGCCACTGAGATAAATGGTTTTGGCAACAACGCCCACAATATCGTTGGTCAGTACTTGACCAGCAATTGCCAATTCATCATGTAAACGATTGATGATATGCAAATCAGAAGCAACTGCAAGCAAAGCGTTGGTGATATCGCGACCAATTTGAATTTTAGTGGAGTAGGTCATGATGGATTCGCCTTGTAATTCACTGGGCGACATGCGGTTAATTTGAGCTAAATTATTATCGGGTGCAACAATTGCAATAATTTCTTCGGTATAAAGCGGAATATAAGTTAGGTAATTAAATTCGGGTACGTAAGAGCAGATACCGATATCATACCATCCATTTTTAATGCCCTCGCATATTTGATAAGAGGGATTATCATGATAAATAAAATGCGGGGAAATCGCACTTTCTTGTTGGTATTTTTTGGTTAAATAAGGCAAAAAGATACCAATTGCAGTAGGGATGCCAGCAATATGAATATTGCCTTGATCTTGACTAATTTTTTGAGCAATCTTTTTTTTACCATATTCCAATGAAGCTAACGTTTTGGTGACCGTGTCATAAAAAATACGGCCATATTCGGTTAACTGGACATAGCGCCCATTATGTTTGAACAGTTTGCAATGCAATTCGGTCTCTAGTTGCTTAATGGAAACTGATAAGGTGGGCTGACTGATAAAAAGATTTTCGGCAGCTTTTGTATATTGTTTTTGGTCTGCCAACTCTTGAAAATAGTAAAGTTGATTTAAATTCATGTTGAATACCTCAGAAAACTATTTTTATTTAAAGTTTGAATATTGCAACCGCTTAAAATATTAAATAAATAACTATATTTTGTCTAGCAGCTAATTAAAGTGATAGTAATATTTGTATTCATTTTTTCATCTTTATATTATAGCGAAATATTTAATTATTGCATTTTTTTATAAAAATAAAAATAAAAACTATAATCTTAACTAATTTTAGAAGTTATCGATTAACTAAAAAATTTCAATTTTAATTTTTAAAGTTGATTAAATTGTTTTGCTATCTTTATTTCCTATAGACACAATAGTTTGCCTTATTATAGCTAATACTCATACTTGTACCATAATAAATCATTATTTTTATTTAATTAAATGGGTTATATTATTGGGTAATTAATTACCAATAATTTTGAAAGGTGAAGAGATGGAAAGAAAGAATAATTATGCAGGTGTTGCCACCTCCGTTTATATGCACTTTGCGGTTGTGGGGGCGGCGACACTGTTTATTAGTCAGTATCGCCAAGTTTTAGCACAGTCATGGCATGCAACTGAAACTCAAATCTCGTTGGTGATGGCGATGGTTGGCCTCGGGCGGATTATTACTATTTTGTTTGCAGGTGCGATTTCAGATAAGATTGGTCGCAAGAAGGCCTTGTTGATTGCACTTACTAGTGATGCTATTTTTTTGTTGGGAGCAGCTTTTGCTAATAATATTTGGGTGGCTGGAATAGCGGCGATGTTTTTTGGCGCTACTAACTCTTTTGGTGATACAGCTGGTTATCCGGCTCTAGCCGATGCCTTTCCGACTAAAACGGCCACGATGAATTCTTTTGTGAAAGCAGCCATGCAGGTAATGCAGATGCTGTTTCCATTTTGTGTCAAATTGATCAGTAATCCGCGAATTACTGCTTGTATTTTAGTTGCGTTGATTTTAATTGATGTTTTTTTAACTATAAAAACAGCTTATGCACCGCAAGCGCAAGCCCAAGAGACTAAAATTGAGCAGGCAACGGCTACAATGCAAACTAGTAGCAATCAGCCAAAACTAGCAGTTGATGGATTAATGATTATTGCTTTAGGATTTACACTTTGTTTTACTTTTTATATTTTTTCCTTATATGCGCCCTATTATGGTCAATATGTACTCAACGAACCTGCTGCTAATGCTAATCAACTAGTTTCGTGGTATTCAATTGCGTCATTGATCTCGGTCTTTGTGACTTCAGTTTTAGTAACAAAAGTAAAGCGTTTGACCTTGATTATGGTTTATTCAGCTATTACTGCAGTGGGACTTTTATTCATAGTTTTGTCTCCTTCACCATTAGCGGGTGAAACTGGCGCGTTAGCAGTCGGGTTCTTCACCGCTGGTGGCGTATGGCAAGTTGGCTTATCTGTTTTGACTTCTTATTTTCCACAAAGTCATGGCAAGATCACATCATATTATAGCTTTGCCCCTGCCATGGTTTACTTTGTTGCACCATTAGTAGCAGCTTTTGTCTTAAAAGCTAATGGTACAAGTACCTTGATGGTTTTCTGGATTACGGCAATTTTTGCAATAACTTCAACTATTCTTGCCGCAATTTTGATTGTGCGCAGTAAGAATTTTGATATTGCAGATTAGTTAGAGAAAGGCAAATTTATGACTAAAATAATAAAGACCCAAGCTACTGGGCGTAATGGACAGATTGATTTTGAAATTAAGTTAACGGGTAACCATATTGATGACTTAGAGGTAACTAAAAATGTGGAAACACCTGGAATTTTTAACCAAGTTGTTGATAAATTAAAAACTCAAGTTATTAATAAGCAAAGCTTTGATGTTGATGCAATTTCGGGTGCTTCAATTATGACGCAAGCCATGCTGGATGCTGGTAAAAAGGCACTCACAGAAAATGGAGTAGATACTACAACCACTAGCAAAGCCAAAGAGCATCAAAACGTTACCCTTGATGTTGATGTAGCTGTTATTGGTTCTGGCATGGCCGGATTAATGGCTGCTTGTCGGGCCCTTTCTTTAGGTAAAAAGGTACTTGTACTTGAAAAAAATGGGTATCTTGGTGGTGCAACGATTTTGAATGGGTCCAATGTAGTGGGCACAGGATCAAAATTATCAGTTAGTATATTTGGTGAAGAAGCTAAAAGGGACACACCTGAATTACTGGTGCAAGATATTAGGCGTGAATGTCGAGGCACTAATGATGCTGGGTTATCTAATCTATTAGCTGAAAATATTGGTAAGGCAGTTGATTTTATTACCGAGTTTGCTACTTTGACCTATCAAAAAGCAGAAACGCAAACGATTGAGCATTCAGTTGACCGCCAAATTGAAATGCCAACCGCCAGTTCATATGAATTGATTACCAAGGTTGGTGAGGCCTTTACCCAAAAAGGAGGGCAAATTTTACAGGAAACTCGGGTAGAAAAGCTAAATAAGAATGAAAAAGGTGAGCTAGTTTCATTAATTGCGGAAAGTAAGTATCAGACTACTAAAGTTAACTTCAAGTCATTAGTGCTAGCAGCTGGAGGTTGGGGTGCACGTGATTATCAGGAACATAAAACTACGATACCATATTATGGTCCAATGACCTCAACTGGTGACTATTTTGATTTTGCCAAAAATATGAATTTAGTTGCACGCAATCTTGATTGGTATAAAGTTTATCCACATGGACTTGAAGTTGAACCAGGTATTGCCAAATTGACAACTTATTCCACTAAGGAAGCCAGCGATATGGGGGCAATTTTTGTTAATACTGATGGTCAGCGAATTGTGAATGAATCGGCGCCATATACCCATTTTCGTGATGCAATTGCGGCCCAAAAGGATAAGCTTGCTTTTGTAATAATGGATCAAAGAATGTGGGATAGATTCTATGAATTGTTACTCAAGTATGGTTTCACTCAAGATGAAGTGCAAGGCTTCTTTGATTTAGATGGTAAGAAGAGTCCAATTTTGGTTTCTGGTAATCTCAAAGTAGTTGCTCAAAAAGCGGGTATTAATTATGCTAATTTACAAAAGACGTTAGCAGAGTATGAAGAAGCAGTTAAAGTTGGCAAAGACTCTGAATTTGAACGTCCAGCACAATTTATGCATAAATATGAAGGCGATACTTACTACGTAATTGAACAAAAATTACGTTTTTGCACTACTTTGGGTGGATATGAGACTAACAAGCATTTACAGCTTTTGACCACTGATTTTAATCCCGTTCCTAATTTTTATGCTGCAGGTGAAATAATTGGTGGTGCCAATGGTCATGATTCAATGCCAAGTATGATGAATTCATGGAGTTATGCTTCCGGCTTTATAGCAGGAACTGAGGCTGCTGATAATGCTAATTTTAGCCAATCACATTTGGTTTCACGTGAAACAGTAAATGTGGTATCGGGTGCATCTACTAAATAAGTATAGATATTATTTTTTTAAAAGTAAGGAGCTAAAATAATGACAAATCAAATTACAGGCGTGAATGGTCCAATTACTGGTTGGCTGGATGGCCACACTTATTTAATTGGTTTAATGGCTTATCCGATTCGGCATTCAATGTCACCTACAATGCACAATAACGCTTTTGCCAAATTAGGTCTAAATTATACTTATCTCTGCTTTGAAATTGGTAACGATAAACTTGCTAGCGCAGTTGATGCTATTCGGACTTTAGATATGCGCGGTTCAAATGTATCGATGCCAAATAAAAAAGAAGTGATTAAATATCTTGATAAACTATCACCAGCTTCAGAAATGTGTGATGCTGTTAATACCATTGTTAATGATCAGGGTGTTTTGACTGGTTACACGACAGATGGTATTGGCTTTGTCCAGGCACTTAAAGCTGAAGGTATTGAAATCAAAGACAAGATAATTACTCTAACTGGAGCTGGTGGTGCTGCGACTCCGATTGCAGTTCAGTCCGCTTTGGATGGTGCTAAGGAAATAAAAATGTTCAACATTCAAGATGATAAATGGGCCCAAGCTGAAAAAAATGTGCAAACAATTCAAGAAAAGACGACTTGCAAAGTTTCATTAACCGATTTAAGCGATCAAGCTGCATTTAAACAGGCAATTGCTGAGAGTGATATTTACTGTGATGCTACGAGTGTCGGCATGAAACCGTTAGAAGATAAAACTTTGGTTTCAGATCCATCCTGGTTCCATAAAGAGATGGTCGTTTTTGATACAGTTTATGCTCCTAGAACTACTAAACTAATGGAAGTAGCTCAAGCAGCAGGGGTTGAACATGTTTTTAACGGAATTGGCATGATGATTGAACAAGGGGCCGCCTCATTTAAACTCTGGACGGGTCAAGATATGCCAACTGACTATATTCGGGAAATTATGTTTACCGATAAGTAAGAAAAGTTGAGGTAGACAATGGCAACTATTAAGATTAGAAATATTGTTTTGGGAACAGGGCTACCTAAAATTGCTGTTCCAAATGTTGGACGAACGGAAACAGAAATTTTAACTGCAGCGGAAACAATTGTTGCTGCCCAGCCAGATTTAATGGAATGGCGGCTCGATTACTATGCAGCTGGAATTGCTGACCAGGCCGCCTTAATTGCAACTGCCCAAAAATTACGACAAACGGTGGGCGACTTGCCGCTTTTAGTAACCTTTAGAACGCAAAATGAAGGTGGCGTTGCTGCATTAGCAGATGATGCTTATTTGGACTTAGTGGAATTAATTATTACCAAGCGCTTAGGCGATGCAGTTGATATAGAACTGTTTCATGATGAAGAGCGGATTAAGCAGCTCGTTTCCTTAGCCCATGATTACAATATCGTAGTAATTATGAGTAACCATGATTTTGATAAGGTACCCGCCCAAGATGTCATTGAATTTCGCCTTAAAAAGATGGCACAATTGGGGGCAGATATTCCTAAATTAGCCTGCATGCCGCATACTCCGCAGGATGTTTTAACCTTATTAGAAGCTACTCAGGTAGTGCATAAAGCAATTCCTAATCCTTTAATTACAATGGCAATGGGTGATTTGGGTAAAGTTACGCGAATTGCTGGTCAGGTTTTTGGTTCAAGCTTATCTTTTGGGGCGGTAAGTCAAACTTCGGCACCAGGACAGCTTTCACTTAAAGATTTACGCAATGCAGAAAATTATTTGGCTTTACATGACTAATTTAGCAAACAAAAAAAGGTACACAATTGTGTACCTTTTTTTGTTGTCAAATAGTAACTAAGCTTCGTAAGTACCAACTTTTTTCAAGTTGCCTAAAACACTCTTACCGTGAGGTGATTGACCAATTGCAACTGTCAAGTCTTGTCCAGCTAAATTACCATGGTGTTCGCCATCAGTCCAGTGAGCATTGCCAGTAACATCGTAAACATCGCCATCAATTGCTACATAAGCTGGATTTCCATTTTTACCATCATATTTTGCTAAAGATTCTTTTGTGAACTTTTCCATTGAAGCACACTCCTTTCAATAAATAGAATAAAACCTATCTAAAATATAACATAATCCTAAAAAGGTTAGATGTCTAATTATACGCTTTAAAAAATTTTATGGTGGTAAAACTAAACTTTTTTATTGAATGACTAACTTTTATATTTATGCCTGCAACTTTAAGCCAATTTATCTAGTTAATATTAATATCGCCATTGCCACAAGTAACTCTTAGAAGAGGTGTATGTTGCCTGACTTTAGAAAAATGACCAGAATAATTGTTATGGCGGAAGTTGATTTCATTACCAGAATGAGTTGAAAGTAAGTAACTAATCATCGGTGCCTCGCTCATTTGAAAACTACCATCATGTAAATTGAATGAACTGCTACCAAGAATTTTGGAATTGCTGATTGAAATATCGCCATCAGTAAGAGAAACAGAGGTTTTAAATTGGCTAGCAAAAATTGTTAAATCTCCATCATTGCAGTTAGAAGTGTCTGCTTTTAGGGTGGAATTTGCTACCTTAATGTCACCTTCATCTAAGGTGAAAGACGTCTTCAAGGCCTTGATATTGTTGATACTAAGGTCACCATCATCCATTTGCAGGTCAATTTCAGCGATAGTTAAGTCATTTAAACTAACGTCTCCTTCATTGACCGATCCTGAAATGTTGCTTACAGCGTTTTTATCAGGAACAGTAATTAAAAGTTTGCAATCATCGTTAGATGCTTGGTGGTCATTAGCAAGTGTCAGTTCCTGATTTGTTACTCCAATCTTGACTGCTTTAATGTTGCGACCTGTAACTTTTACTTGAAATTGGTCACCCTTAGCAATGTTAATGTCGGCTTCGTTAACCCTGATTTTAATTTTGGAAAATTTCTTCAGGTTGTTTGTTTTACTACTTACAGAATGCTTGTGCTCATGGTCACTAAAAAAGCTACTATTAGTTATTTCATGATGTACTTCTTGCATATTTTGTTTGCTATTATTAAATTTAATAATTAGTAATAAAACAAGACCAATAACTGCAATGATACCAATGATTTGATAGAACTTTTTCATTGTTAAATGTTCCTTTAATTGATTGCAATATCGCCATCGGCACTGACTACTTTAAGAAGAGGTGTGCCATTAAGCCTTTTAACTAGGTGGCTAGTGTGATAAGTATTGTCAAATTTAATGGTATCCTCTGAATCAGCTGTAAGGTCGTAACTAATTTTAGGTGCCTTGTTCATTATAAAATCACCGTCATTTAGGTTGAACGAACTATTGCCAGTAATTTTAGAATTTTTGATTAACGCATCACCATCATTTAAGGTTGCGGTAATTTTGCACTGACTGTCTGTAATTTTACAGTCGCTATCACTTAAAGCTAATTTTGCACTTGATAAAGTCGAATTGCTGACTTTAAACTCGCCATCACTTAAGATTAAATTCAATTTTTTAACGATGGTATTTTTTAAAATAGCATCACTATCATCGACTTTAATGTTTATTCTTGGAATAATTAAGTTTTTTAAAAGTAGGGTGCACGCATAACATGAACCAGATATTTCTAATAGGGAGTGGTTCTTTGGGACCCTAATTTCAACGTGATAGTTTCCATTATTATAATGGGGTTCGGGCTTGTCAAAAATGGTTAACTGGTTATCTTTAATGGAAGTTTTAATTTTACTAATATCGGCGCCATAATTGCCTATAATAGTTACTTGATATTTCTTACCAGGAATAACTTGGATGTCTGGGAGGTAGGTGTCAAGTTTGATTTTGGTAAATTTTTTAAAAACAATTGTCTTTCTTTTAGTTTGGTTGCTGAACTGGTTTGGTTTGTTAAAATGACTCATTGTTTGAGATGTTGTATGTATGTCATGGTAGATATTTAGACCGATAGCCAAAAAGAAGACGACAAGTACTAGAGCACATATTTTATAAAACTTTTTCATTTATACTAATCCTTCAGCTTGCTTAAATTGATTTGCGAGTAGTTTTTCTTGTAGTATATGCCAAAAGTAAAGTTGGCATATGTAGCGATTAAAAAGTTGGACAATAAAAATAAAACACTACCAAGACAAATGGAAATTTTCCCTGGCAATAGTGGGGAGATGTTGTCGTGTTTTTTGTTCCTAATATATAACATTTTAATTTAGATGTTTATAATTAACAAGATTAAATTAATGCCTTTTTATTAAAAAAATAATATGGGGGAATTAGCAAATTATTATTCAGATAAAAACATAGCTAGGAAAGATGAATTTTTGAGATAACAAAAAAGCACTGTTACTTACAGTGCTTTTTATTTATGATGGGTGGCCAGGGGTTCGAACCCTGGACCCACGGATTAAGAGTCCGTTGCTCTGCCAGCTGAGCTAGCCACCCATTTATTTCTGTTGACAGTTAAATATATTAGCAAGTATTTCTAGTTTTGGCAAGTCATTTTTGCAAAAAAATTAGGATAGTTAGTTATGGCGTCTTTAACCATTAACTAGCAAAAAAGCACCGCCTTCTCGCAGTGCTTCTTTTTAATGGGTGGCCAGGGGTTCGAACCCTGGACCCACGGATTAAGAGTCCGTTGCTCTGCCAGCTGAGCTAGCCACCCAAAAAATGTTATCTTAAATAACCAACAAAAATTATTATGCTATTATTTTAAATGAAATGCAAGCTTTTTTGTTAAATTTTTGTGCTTTTTTTGGCTAAATAGTTAAAAAACAGTATAATGTTAAGCAAAGGGGGGCTTTCGATGCCAAAGAAGATTCTCGTTGTCGATGACGAAAAACCAATTTCTGATATTATCAAATTTAATTTGACGAAGGAAGGCTTCGACGTCGACACTGCCTATGATGGGGAAGAAGCTATTAAAAAAGTTGATGAATATAATCCAGATTTGATGATTTTGGACTTGATGTTACCCAAAAAAGATGGTTTAGAAGTGGCACGTGAAGTTAGACAAACTCATGATTTACCGATTATTATGGTAACAGCTAAAGATACGGAAATTGATAAAGTACTCGGGCTGGAAATGGGAGCGGATGATTATGTTACTAAGCCATTTTCTAATCGTGAACTTGTAGCGCGAGTTAAAGCTAATTTACGGCGCCGTAGTATTGCTAAAAAAGTGGAAAATGATAGTGATGATACTTCAACCAAGAATATAACTATTGGTAATCTGGTGATTATGCCTGATGCCTATATTGTTGAAAAAGAAGGCAAAAAAATTGAACTCACACATCGTGAGTTTGAGTTGCTTTATTATTTAGCGCAACATATGGAACAAGTAATGACTAGGGAACATTTATTGCAAACAGTTTGGGGCTATGATTATTTTGGCGATGTTCGTACCGTTGATGTAACAGTCCATCGTTTGCGGGAAAAAATCGAGGATAATCCGATTCAGCCGCAGATTTTAGTAACTCGTCGCGGTGTTGGCTATTATGTGAAACAGCCAACAGAAGACTAATTAAAGAAAGCCTGCAGAATGATTTTTTGCGTGGCTTTCTTTTTACATATTTGGATAATTATGAATAGAATAAAAAATAAATTTAAGCATTTAACTATTTCAATTAACACTACATTAGCAACTGTTTTTATGGCAATGATTATTGCGACAATTGAGGTCATTGGGGTATATTTCACTAGACAATTAGAACAAAATAGCATTGATAATTTTCAATCGTCAATTCAAGTACTACCAATTGTAACCAATCAGTTATCACTGCAGTTAGTCAGAGATAATAAGCACACTAACAGTAACTTGAATCGTATAGTCAATGATTATAGCAACGGAATTGGTACGATTAGTGAAATTATTGTTGTTGATAATAAGGATATCATTCGGGCTGTTTCTAGGTTAAATGATAAAAATCGTATTGGACAAAGAGTCAATAACACTATTGTTAAGCAAGTAACTTCAACGGGTAGACAAGCTACAAAGGTAGTTAATGATCATGGTGACTATATGATTCAGGTGACACCTCTGAATGCAGGCAATGGTTCTACCAATATTGTGGGCGCAATTTACGTTAAAGCATCAATGCAGGGTGTTTTTAATGATTTACGAAATATTTCTTTAATGTTTTTAGTGACCTCATTAGTGGCAGCAGTAATGGGTGCTATTTTATCATTAGTAGTTTCACATGCAATTACTAAACCTATTGAGGAAATGCAAAGTCAAGCTCTAAATATTGCTGACGGAGATTATTCTAGTCAAGTAAAAATTTATTCTAATGATGAATTAGGTCAGCTAGGCCAAGCATTTAATACTTTGTCAGTTAGAATTGAACGTTCACAAGAAGAATCTGAAAGTGAGCAGCGAAGATTGGATAGCATTTTGTCACATATGAGTGATGGGGTTCTGGCAACGGACCGGCATGGTAATGTTAATGTGGTTAATCAAATGGCACTTAACTTTTTGAATACAACTGAAGAAAAAATCACCAATAAGCCAATTGCGACAATTTTAGGTTTAAAAGAATCTTCCCAAGACTTGATTGCTAATCAGAAAGGAATTGTGCTTACAGTTAACGAAGGTAGTCGTGATGAAGTTATTTTACATGCTAGTTTTTCACTAATTAAAAGAGTGACCGGTTTTGTTTCAGGTAGTGTGTGTGTGTTACACGATATTACTGAGCAACAAAAAAATGAAAACTCTCAAAAACAGTTTGTTTCAAATGTTTCCCATGAATTGCGTACCCCGCTTACAAGTATGCACGCCTATATTGAAACCTTAAATGAAGGGGCTTGGAAAGATCCCAATGTAGCTCCTAAATTTTTACAAGTTACCCAAGAAGAAACTGAACGAATGATCCGTATGATCAGTGAATTATTAAGTTTGTCCAGGATGGATCGGGGTGCAGTCAAAATCAATTTTGAGTGGGTTAATTTTAATGATTTTGTTGCCCATATCTTAGACCGCTTCGATATGATTGTAAAAAATAATCAAAAAGAGGGTAAAAAGAAATATACAATTAAGCGCCAATTAGGTACACAGGCCTTATGGGTTGAAATTGATACTGATAAAATAGCGCAAGTAATTGATAATATTATGAATAATGCCATTAAATATTCACCTAATGGTGGAGTGATTACTGCAAGTTTAACTCATGATGATCATCGCATTATTTTAAGTATTGCTGACCAAGGTTTAGGAATTCCTCGAGAAGATTTAAGTAAAATTTTTGATCGCTTTTACCGGGTTGATAAGGCACGCTCGCGTGCTCAAGGCGGGACTGGCCTAGGGCTAGCAATTGCTAAAGAAATTGTAGAGCAACATCGCGGTCAAATTTGGGCTACTAGTAGTGAAAATAGAGGCTCAACTTTTTATATTGCCTTACCTTATGAACCAATGAGCGAGGGAGATGAGTGGGATGAAGCTTAAATTTAAATTAGGCGATATATTGTTACTAATTGGAACATTAGCAGCAGTTATTTTGTCGATTATTCTGTGGATTTTTATCATGACGAATAATCAATACTTTAGCCACATTAATCAAACTAGTAATGTAACTGAGCAGTCACATAGTCGCAACCGAATTATTTCAAATCTATTTGTACCAACGAGTTCTTATGGCTTTCAGAATGGTCAATTATATAACTTATATGATGCTAAAAAGAATTTGCCGTTAGAATTTAGTAATGAACTTAAGGATGTCAAATATGGTAACATCGAAAAAATCAGCTCAAGTCGGCACAAGTATGAGCAAATGCTTAATAATTCTGCATATGTGCAATTAACTTTTCCTAATGAAGTAAGTGTAAATTTGCTTACTAAAAAGGATGTCACTAAAAATGACCAGAAATTTCGCCGTATTTTTATATCACCGAGCAATTTTTATTTTTATTTAGGTAGTGATAAGAGTACAACAATTTATCGTGTGGGATTAATTAAGGCTGACTTTTCGCGTTTACGCAGTTATGCTCGAAATGCCCATGGACGTCAGCCGGTTAAATTTGTCCGATTAAATGATAGTTATGAAGTATTTTATACCCAAACAGAACATTGGCGGGTTTATAGTTATTTAACTAATAGTCAGCCAGATTCTTACTTCGTTACCCGGCTGCTCGGTACAGCCAATGTAACTGCTCGTTCAAGTAAAAAGGGCTGGACCACTTATTCGCTGAATTACTACACAAAATTGCGAGCACCAAATACTGAACTAAAAGAAGCAGATTTTTTATATTCTCGCTATGAAAAGAGTAAAGTTATGTCTACTAATGAGCGCTTACTCGATAGTGTTGAATATGTTCATAAGTTAGGTCTAAGTGAACAAGATTTGCGTTATTTTGATTATAGTAATGGATCAATTAGTTACGCTAATTATGTTGAAGGCTTACCAGTTTTTTTGAGTAGTAAAAACCCGCAAATAACGACGCGTTTTGCGCAAGATGCAATAGAGGTTGCGTTTAATAATACTGATTTACAAATTCCAATTCCGTTTGATGGACAAACGCGAACTTTGCCTCCAAGTGAGACCGTAGTGCATAATTTAGTTAATGCGGGACTAAAGAAAACGGCAATCCAACGGGTAATTGTGGCGTATCGTGTAGAAAAAGATCATAGCCATGACAATTTAATTAATTTGATCCCAGTATATTATGTTAAAGCATATAATCAGTGGAGAAGTGCCGCAGAGTGGGAAAAATATGGCTCAAGTGGAGTTAACCAAAACCAGTTAGTGAAGGGGAATTAGGATGGATCGAAAAAGAATCGAATGGTTAATCTTAATTATATTTTTGTTAATTGATTTGTATCTTGGAATTGAAATGTGGCGCTCACCAATTAGTCTAAGCAATACGGCCGGAACGACAACTAGTATTCGGTCTGAAATGCGGGCAGATGGGATTGATATTCCATTACATATTTCGCGTAAGCAACAATCTGGTTATTATTTGGCGGCTAAAAATCGCGATTATCTTTCGCATAAAGAAAGTACTTTAACGCAAGTGACAACTCACTATTCAAAAAGTGATAACAGCCTATCTGCAACACCGCAATCGGCAATTTTACTTTCAGGTAATCGGAAAAAAATGCTTGAGCAACTAGATGATTTTAAGAACGATCCTACTTGTGTACCATATGGTAAAAATTTTAAATATGAGCCAAGTATGTCTGGCGAAAATGCTTATTGTTATGTACAAAAAACGGATTACGGTCAAGTCTATGATAATGATGCTCAATTAACAATTAATGTACGGAATAATCAAATTATCGATTATACAATTTCTTATATGGGACCAATTAGTGCAGTAAGAGAACCGCAGTTAATTATTAGTGCCTGGCATGCGGTTAAAGCAATGTATACTGATCGTGAAATTGCTAATAATTCACGCGTGTTAAAGGTTAATTTAGGATACTCGAAATTGACTGAAGTTCGGGGCAACACGATTATGTTACCCACATGGCTTATTTTAGTAGAAAATAAAACAACCAAAAATATAACTGTAAAACGAGTTAATGCATTTACTGCCCAAATTTTGCAAAGTAGCTCGTACAATGTTCAGAAAAATTAGGAAGGAAATTAATGTGCGTGTTTCTGTTTTAGCTAGCGGATCTACGGGAAATACTAGTCTAATTGAGACCAAGCAGCATAAAATATTAATGGATGCAGGCTTGTCAGGGAAAAAAACAAAGCAACTATTAAAAGATATAGGAGTTGATATCCATGACATTGATATGGTCTTTTTAAGCCATGATCATTCAGATCATAGTAAAGGATTAGGCATATTGATGCGCCGCTATCCTAAATTAGCTGCTTTTGCAAATGATGGGACATGGAAATATTTAAATGAAAGTCAAAAAATCGGTAAGCTACCAGTTGACCAGATTAATGTAATTGAATCTGGTCAAACTAAAACGTTTGGTGATCTTGATATCACAGCTTTTGCTACTAGTCATGATGCAGCTAAGCCACAATATTACGTTTTTACTAGTGGCGGCAAAAGGATTGCCTTTTTAACCGATACAGGATATGTTTCGCAGCGAGTAAAAGCGGTAATTGCTGATTGTGATGCTTACTTAATGGAATTTAATTATGATGATCTGATGCTGCGTAACGGTCCTTATTCTTGGTCATTAAAGCAAAGAATTTTGTCAGACGTTGGACACCTATCTAATCTTGATGCGGGTCAAGCGCTATTAGACGTGGTTACTAGTAGAACTAAGCATATCTTTTTGGCCCACCTAAGTCAGCACAATAATACAGCTAAATTAGCTTATGATGCAGCAAAAGAGATAATGGTTAACGGTGATGCCAATTTACCAAGTGATGTTAAAATTGTCATGACCAATGCGAGTGCACCAACAAGCTTAATACAAATTTAATTAAATTATTTATATTTGTTCAAGCTTTATTAGTATTATTTAAAACATAACTAAAGGAGAACTAAATAATGGAAAAACAAAATAGTATTTTTAAAACTGCTATTGTTGGGATAGTAGCGGGTTTAATTGGGGGAGGTGCTTCATATGTGGCACTTGACCAAATTAATAATGCTAATTATAACAATAATGCGCAAACTAGTATTAGTTCCAGTAGTGCTAAAACTTCAAAAAATAGTGCCCGAAATAGTGGGGCAATGACTCCCGCCTACAACAGTGTTAGAGGAGCGGTTGTTTCGGTAATTAATATGAAACGACAAAATACACGTAGTAATTCTTTGTTTGATATTTTTGGTGACGATAATCCTAATAAGGATAAAGGTAAGTTGCAGACTTATAGTGAGGGATCTGGGGTTATTTACACCAAGTCAGGAAATAAAGGTTATATTGTAACTAACAACCATGTTGTTTCTGGGAGTGATAAAGTTCAAGTAATGCTCTCAAATGGAAAAACAGTTAATGCCCGCATTGTTGGTACTGATGCAACAACTGATTTAGCAGTTTTGTCAATTGATGCTAGCTACGCTACACAAATTGCTGAATTTGGCGATTCTAAGAGTTTGCAGGCGGGGCAAACGGTAATAGCCGTTGGCTCACCTCTTGGTAGTGAATATGCTTCAACCGTCACCCAAGGAATAATTTCCGCACCAGCGCGAAGCATTACCACCTCTTCAGCTAATCAACAGACAGTCATTCAAACTGATGCAGCCATCAATCCAGGTAACTCTGGTGGAGCCTTGGTTAATTCTGCGGGTCAGGTTATTGGGATTAATTCAATGAAGTTATCACAATCTGGTGATGGGACATCTGTTGAAGGAATGGGTTTTGCCATTCCTTCAAATGAGGTAGTTACAATTGTTAATCAGCTAGTTAAGAAGGGTAAAATTGTACGACCACAATTAGGAGTCAAAGTTATTGCGTTACAAGGGATGCCAGCTAGCTATCGTAAACAGCTTAATATTAAGTCTAACTTAAAAGATGGAATTTACATTGCAGAAGTTACTAAAAGAGGTGCAGCTAGTGTAGCTGGTATCAAAGTTGGTGATGTTATTATTAAGGTTGACAACCAATCTATTTCAGATGTCGCTTCGTTACACAGTATTTTGTATAATCATAAAGTTGGTGATCGTGTTAGTGTAACGATTAATCGTAATGGTAATGAAATGAAGTTAAATATAAAGTTGCAGGCTGATTAAGTTCGAAAAATAAATGTATTAGTTATTAAAAGCTGTACTACACTGATTTGGATGGTAATACAGCTTTTTTGTTAATAATCAATATGCGGAACATCGTAATATTCGTCTTTTATCTTTGTCAAGTTTTAAATGGGAGCTAAAATCTTGTTGATAACTGTGGAAAACTTTGTGGATTGTGCATAAATTAGCAAAAATTTCGTATAAGCTTTGTGGAAAACTTGTGAATTGTGTGTAAATATTATAGTTTATTTTTTGGCTAATAAAGCTAAAAAAACGGTGATAGCGCCATTCTTATCTAGAAAGTTTGTAAATTTCAACTATCCATGAATAGATGTGCGTAATTTAAAAATAAAAAATAAAAAAAAAGCAGCTAACACAAGTTATGATAAAAGTTAGTCTGATAACCACAAAATGTAGATTTTGCTTGTACACAGCTGTGGACAAAGTCAGTGGAAAGAATGGGTATTTGGGGATAAAGTAAAAATTATGAAGATAAAAATTATTTGTGTGGGTAAGTTAAAAGAAAAATATTTTAAGGACGCAATTGCGGAGTATCAAAAACGACTTAATCGATTTGCTAAAATAGAATTAATCCAAGTAGCTGATGAGCAAGCGCCTGAAAAATTAAGTTTAGCTGAACAAAATCAAGTTAAGGAAATTGAAGGACAAAGGATTTTAGCTAAAATTAAAAATAAAGAATATGTGTATGTTACAGCGATTAAGGGTAAGGAACGTAGTAGTGAAGAATTTGCTTTAGAATTAGAAAAACTGGGGACTTATGGTCATTCAGATCTTACTTTCGTAATTGGTGGTAGTCTGGGCACTAGTTCTGCTGTAAATCAGCGGGCAGATGATTTACTTAGCTTCGGCAAATTAACTTTACCGCATCAATTGATGCGGGTGGTGCTAATCGAACAAATTTATCGCGGTTTTATGATTAATAATGGTAGTCCTTACCATAAATAAGAAGATAATAAAAAACAATCAACTATGAAGTGCCCCCAAATTTGGGGGTTATTTTTATGGCTAAATTATCTAAGTAAGATAAAATTACAAGCTATCGGCTTTGCCATGAATATTAAATTGTTCCTCCTGAATTAAGTTGGCGTTATCAGGTTAGATCTAATATTGATTACTTGCTGGCGTTTCTTGCACGTCACGGCCTAACTATTTTGGCTTAACTTTACACTATTTATAGTAATGACTTTAACCCTCAAGTGGGTAATGTTTTACGGCTTTGAAAAGCAAGTTAAAAATCTTAATGAACTAGAAGATGCAATCAGAGACTACATTGAGTATTACAACCAGAAAAGAATTAAAAGCAAACTAAAAGGACCAACTCCGATTAAATACCGGTAATTAGTCCTCAGTTAATAATTAATAAAGCGACCTAATTTTGGGTTCGCATCATCTATATGGCTATTTTTTATTTAATTGAAAGTAAGTAGTGCAAGGTTAACAAATAATAGAGTAATACCGCTATATATCCAATCACTTATTTTTATTGGAATTGCCACGATCGTTGTCCGTGGCGCATCTTCAACATAGCCATGTGACTCCATTGCTTGGGCTAAATTTTCGGCTGAATTGAGGGCAATTAAGATTGCTTTGAAGTAGAGTGTAGGTGACCAAAAACTTAAATAAACTCCCCGCATCATTGCAGCGGTTTGGACTTTTTTAATTGCTTGTTTCATTTGGGGAACAAGATTAAGTGCTGCTAAAATGCCGTATGCGAATTTACTTGGTAGATGAAAATTTTGTTCAAAGCAACGAGCAAATTCTGTGGTCGTAGTTCCAATAAAAACGCAGTAGATGGTCAGAGTGTAGACATAAATTCTACTAGCTAAACAAAGAGCGTTCTGTAAATTGGGTTCAGGTGTAAACCAGTACAGAGTAGCAAAGATGGTCGCTGCTGCTACTAATGGTAAAAGTAATGTTAAAAGTAAATTTTTGATTTTGACATGATTAAAAAGTAAATAAACTACTGCTATTCCAATAATGATTAAATTTGTAGGTAAGCTGGTTGTCAATGATATCTCTAAAGAAACTATTACTGCTAAAAAGAACTTAAAACCAGGATTCAATGCGAGCACCTCATTTCGTTACATAGGTTAATTGTTGGTTTTTAAAAACAAGATGATAATCACACCACTCCGCAATGTTAGTAAGGTCGTGGGTAATAATTACTAATGTTTGCCCTTGTCGAGCTTGGTTCTCCTTTAATAAATTTATGATTTGTTTAGCAGAATGATCATCTAAGCCACTTAGCGGTTCATCAAGTAAGAGCACAGCTTGACTAGCAATGATCATCAATAAAATTTGCAATTTCTTTTGTTGACCACCAGAAAGGGAATAGACAGCTTGATCTAATGTTTGATCTAATTCCAAGGCAATTAAAGCTTTATTAATTTCTGGGTCAGTAAAGAAATGGTTGTTAGGACTTTTTTTACTCAAGTTAAGCTCATCTGCAACTGAAATATTAATAAATTGGTCACTAGCTTTTTGGAAAACTTGCCCAACTTGCCACAAATATTTACGCGCGGATAGTTGGCTAATTTCATGGTCATAATAAGTCAAGCTACCATCGTAGGATAACATTTTACTAAGGGCATTAAAAAGTGAAGTTTTACCAATGCCATTAGCTCCCGTAATGAGGGTGGTTTTACCAGCCATAATTTGTAAGTGCTTTTGGTTTAAAAGTAATCGATTTTCACTAATTTTTGTATTAGTTAAAGTAAAACAGGGTTGCTCACTTTGAGGGAGAGCAAAATGATAATTTTTTTTATCTTTATTTTTTTGCAATAAGTTATCTTTGGCTGCTGCACTTAGCTTAGTGATTACTTTTTTTTGAAATTGAAATATATTGTCACAAATATTTTGATAATTGCTTAAAAGATGATCACTAATGAGAATAGTTTTCCCTTGTTTTTTTAAAGCTGCTAATTTGTTAATTAAAAAGTGCCGAGTATCTGGGTCACAACTGGCAAATGGCTCATCAAGTAAATAAAGATCTACATCCATTGCTACTAGAACAGCTAGTGCGACTCGTTGCTGTTCACCACCAGACATTGTATTAATTTTTTGATCAAGTAGATGGTCAATCTGGGTAAATTTAACGGCCAATTTAAGACGCTGGGCATATTGTTCACGGTCAACTTGGAGGTTTTCTAAAGCGAAGATAATTTCTTCTCGCGGAGTAGACATTGTAAATTGTTCACTAGCATTTTGGAACAGCATCGCAGCTCGTAAGCCATTTAAATCAACTTCCCCAGTGAGTTGACCAGCATATTTGGGATAAAGTGCTGCAAGTATTTTTAGTAGGGTAGATTTGCCGCAGCCTGAAGGTCCTACTAATAATGAAAATTCTTTTGTAGGTATGGTTAAACTAAGGTTATCTAAAATTTTATTCTGCAGGTCATATGTAAAAGTTAAATTTTTAATAGTAATCAATTTTATTTCCTAAGTATAAAAAAAGTCATCATGGCTTCATACCAGATGACGTAAAATTCAAGTGATTTTCCCTTCGTTGGCATTATCCATGCAGGTTCAGTGGGTATGTTCTCAGCCTTATCGGCACCCCAAGATTAGTGTCATTATACCTAAAAGATGGTTTGCTGTCTATCTTGATCATGATATTAAAGTAAACTTTTTTGCTTTAAAAATTTATAAGTAACAAATCTTTTGATATATAATTAAAGTATAATATAAAATCATTGAGAAGGTGAAGGTATGACAGCAGCTAGGCTGGAACAATATTTAGCGAGTGTTTTACAAGTAATAAGTACTGATACAAATGAGGTATGTCTCAAACCAGTTAATAGCACTTTTGATCTATTTACGATTTATCTTGAAAATCATAATACTGGTCTACATCGCTATCAAACTGCTCGTCAAACTATTATTTTTATGGTGGCAGGAACAATAAACATAAAAATCAATGGAAAAAATATTCGTTTAGCAACAGGAAATAGCGTTTTTTTAGAACCAAAATGTGAATATGATGTTCCTAGGCAAACTAAAGAAGATATAATCGTTAAATTTGAATTTACTAATCATTTAAATTTTCTCAATGCTATAGCTAAATTTAATGATGACGAGCAGAAAATAGTTAGCCAAATAAAGTTATCTCTTAAGACGGAGCGGTTGTTATATTTAAAAAATTCAAAATTAGCCAAACCCACCCAACTGATGAGAAGAATCGTTGATGAATATTTAAACCAAAATTTGTTTACTAGTGAAATGATTAGTGCAGAATTAATGATGGCATTTTTAACAACGATTAGAAATCAAAAGCTATCAGCTCTACCACTGGTTAACTATGAATTTGCTGAGACAACTCTAGATCAATATATTGATGAAAACTTTGCTCATATTACTTTGGAACAAACTGCAAAGCATTTTGGTTTAAATCCTAATTATTTTTCAACTTTAGTTAAGCAAAAAACTGGAAAAAGTTTTGTTGAGCATGTTGATGAAAGACGCATGCAGGAAGCACGTACCTTACTAGCACGCCCCGATATTTCGGTTAGAGATATTATTTCTCAAGTAGGATATAGTGGTAAATCTTTTTTTTATAAAAAATTTAACGAGTATTATCATGAAACGCCAGTTCAAATGCGGACAGAATTATTTAGACAAGCAAATATCAACTTAAAATAATGAGATATTAATTTTATTATATAACTATTGTTATATTATGTATATATAAACTTCTGCTTGCTGGATACATATGCTACAATCGCTTTCAAAGTTATATTTATAGCATAATTGGTTGTTAATGACTTTAAATTGAAATCACATAGGTGTAGCCGAAAGGACACAAGATATGAGCAAAAGAAAAGGCATTTTTAAAGATGGTAAAAAAAGAATATTGGGAGCTGTTACCTTTATAGCGTTAAGTTTCTTAACTGCTAATACTAAAGTTGCTGCAGCAGCTTCCTTGTCATCTAGCCCAAAACCGGCTGTAGCTGTATACGAAGGTGCTACTGCTACTAATTCAGTTAAGGTAAAATATCAAGACGATAAAGGTAATCCAATTGCGTCGTTCAAGGATGAGGTAATTTCAACATCTAAAATTAAAGTACCCCAAATTCCAGGTTATACATTTAAGTCAGCGCAATATGCTGATCAGCCAATCGATTCTAAAGATAATTTAATTGAAATTACAACTCCTGTTGCAGATGGAATTTTAATTTTAACTTATACTAAAGATACGGTAGTTGATAAACGCGAACCAATTAAAGGTGCAAATGTCATAGTAAAATATCAAGCTGAAGATGGCAACACACTTGCCGCTGAAGAAGTTTTAAGTGGAAATCTGGGTGATGGCTATATTTCAACTGCTAAAGAAATTCCAGGTTATACACTTAAGACACGACCGACTAATGCCGTTGGATTTTTTGATAGTGTAGAACAGATTGTAACTTATATTTATACTAAGAACGGACAACCTAATTCTACGGGTAATGAATCTGTAATTCCTCCAAAAGACGATAAGTCAAGTAATAAACAGCAGGGACATTCTCAAAATTGTTTACCGACTGGTAAAAAATCGACTGATAGTAAGACTAAGATTACAAGCAATTCTACTAGGGGTAAGGGACTTAATGATCCCAATAACGATCACTCTGCAGGCAAGTTGCCGCAAACTGGTATAAATAAGCAATCCCAGTTATCACTTTTAGTAGCGGGAATTGTTTTATTATTAACTGGGATTAGTTTAACTAGTCTTAAGTCTAAGAAGAAAAATTAATTTTATAGTTATTTAAAAGGCACCCTTTTAAAAAGGTGCCTTTTTATAATTACATTTTTTCTAAACGAACAATTCGATCTGCTGTTGGGGGATGAGTGTCAAATAAATGTGTCAATCCATGCTGTTGATGTAGAGGATTTTCAATATACATTCCGGCACTACTAGGGTCTGCTTTTTTCATAGGCTCTGAATTTTCAATTTTTTTAAGTGCAGAAATTAAACCTTGTGGATTACGCGTTAATTCTACTGATGAAGCATCAGCTAAATATTCACGGTTTCGCGACAATGCCATTTGGGCTAAACTCGCACAAATGGGTCCGAGGATTAAGACGAACAAGATAGCAATAACTTTAAAAATTAAGTTCAAACTATTGTTGCTATCATTATTATCGTGGTCATCGTCGTCAATCCACCAGATGTATCTACTGGCTATCCCTGATAGAAAAGAGATAACACCAACTAAGACAGCTGCAATAGTAGAAACCATGATATCGTAATTTCGAATATGCGAAATTTCATGACCTAAAACGCCTTCTAGTTCTTCACGATTCATCATATCCAGTAGCCCTTGTGTAACTGCAACTGCTGAATGATTAGGATCACGACCTGTCGCAAAGGCATTAGGACTTTGATCATTTATAATAAAAACACGTGGCATTGGTACACGACCGACTAAAGCCATATCTTGAACAATATGCCATAATTGGGGATTACTTTGTTCATCTATTTCTTGCGCATGGTTGAGGCTCATAACCATATTGGCTGGATTAGGTAAGACAATTAGCATATAAATAACGCTAAAGATAATGGCAACAATCAAACCTAAAAGTGGTCGATTACCGAAAATATAGCCTAAACCAGCGCCAACTAAAGCTAAAATAATTATAAACAAAGTCATAATAACTATTGTTTTTCGTTTGTTGCGAGCGATTTGTTCAAATAGCATAACACTAACCTATTGTTTAAAATTTTACTTTAGGTACTTCTTTTTCAGTTTCATTTGTTTGCAAGTAAGCAACTTTTTGGAATCCATGTATTTTTGCAACAATATTTGATGGGAAAGTCAAGAGTTTTTGGTCATATGATGCAGCAGATGAATTATAAAGTTGTCTGGAATAAGAAATTTTATTTTCAGTATTAGTTAATTCTTCCTGTAACTTCAAGAAATTTTGATTTGCCTTTAGGTCGGGATAGTTTTCGGATAATGCAAAAATTGTTTTTAACGAATCTGAAATTTGATTTGAAACTTTCATTGTTTGAGCGTGATCATCGCTCGGTACATTAGTTAATTGATTGCGTAACTGAATAACGCGTTCTAATGTTTCTTGTTCATGTTTAGCGTATCCCTTAGTTGTTTCGACTAAGTTAGGGATTAGGTCATTACGCCGTTTTAATTGGACATCAATTTGACTCCAGGATTCTTCAGTATAGACTTTGGCTTTTTGTAAGCCGTTATAAAGTGTAATATAAATTGCAATTAATAATATGATGACAATAATAGCAATTAAAGTTAAATTGAACATTATTTTTCCTCCTAATTAGGTTATTATTAATTATAACTTACTATACCTGATTTTAATAATAATAAGTTAAATCCAAGGATTAAGAAAATTTTCTTAAACTATTAGTAGTATCCAACCAACAACTGTAAGAATAATTAAACTAATAAATTGCATAATAGACCATTTTTTAAAAAATTCACTGCGAGAAACAGTTGCATTTTGTGTAAATGTTTTCAAAACTAGCATATTTGCCATAGAGCCAATTGGTGACCCAAAGCCCCCAATATTTGATCCTAAAAATAGTGCTTTAGCATATGGTGTGAATTTACCAACTAATATAGTGGCTGGGACGTTACTGATTATTTGACTAGATAAAATTGATATAAAGTAAGTTGAACTTTCTGAATTAATCATTGTGTGAATTAAGGTAACAACTAAGGGAATTTGTTGGATGTCACTGATAAAAATAAAAAAGCACGTAAAAGTTAAAAGTAGTGCATAATCAAGTTTTAGTAAGATTTTTGGATTAATTATTAAAGCAAGTATAATTGCGACAACCATCGGAATAATAATGTTAATAACTTTAAAAACACCTAAAAAGAATAGCGCGAATACAGCTGTAGTAATTACAGTTGGCCGAATACTAATATTAATTTGTTTAGCACTTTGCATTGGTATTTTTGTTTTGGGAATAAAATATAGAATAACAAAGGTAATTATTAACGCAGCTAGTAGATAAGGTAATGACCAAGAAAAGAACTCAATTGCATTAACCGAATATTTACTAACTAAAAAAATATTATGGGGGTTACCCCAAGGAGTAAAAGCAGCTCCAATATTTGCGCCCATTCCGATTAGGGTTACTGGTAAAATCTGCGGTAAATCACATCTTTTAGCAATATTTAAGTATAACGGAATTAGAGTTAATGCAGTAATATCGTTACCCAAAAACATACCAGAAATAATCGAAAGCAGTGTAAACAATGTGTTTAACTTTTTCATGTTGTCAGTTATGCTAGTCAACTTATACGCTAAGACGTCGAGTACATGTAAGTAAGCGTAAATTTGAATGATGATTAGCATTGTAGCGATAGAAAATATTGTATGTAAATTAATATCTTCTAAGCGTGGTCTAGCAAAGAAAAGACTTATAATCGTTACCACGATAGTAATTTGTAAGATTCTATCACTAAAAATCTTTTTTAAGATGGACATAAAATGTCCCCTTTCACAGTTATAATCATCTATCATATTGCTATATACATTTTGAGCCTTTTTTTCTTTGTTCGCAATAAAAACTTTTCATTAGCAATTGGATTCACGTAAACATAAACTTTGACTTCCAGTTAAAAGATAGCCTATACTTAGAAAAATGATTAAGGATTAGGAGGAAGATAACATGAATAACTCTAAATCAATTAAAATCAATATTAAACCTGAAGCAGCTGATAAAATAAAGGCACAAGCTGCTGGGCAAGTGGTGCTTTTGGCACTTAATGACGGCTCCAATAAATATTCGGATATTGGCGGTAGTTGTACAATCGGTGCCAATTTTCAATTTGTAATTTTAAATCAACCAGATTCGGATTTTCCAATTAAAGTGGACAATAATGCTGACTTAGATATGTATACTAGTTCAGCTGAATTGCAATATTTGGATGGAGGATTGATTGTCAGTCAAAAGGATGCAGCATTAAGTTTGGCTGATGATAGTGGTGTAATCGATGGTGCTGTTACAATTAATGTAAGTAAAAATAACTAATAAGTAATATAAAGAGCAGTCACTGGCTGCTTTTTTATATATAACTAACTAGTCACGCACTGATCCATAGTGTACTTGGCGACAAACCTTGCTTGATTAGGCTTTTCGTGGTAAACTGTAAAAGATTTTCGGAAATCTGAAAGGAAGTATAGTACTATGCGTAAAGGTGAAAATTACAACACTGGTTGTGAACCAAGCCAAAGACCTAAAAACAAGAAGAATGGTAAAAAGCGCGTTGCTCATGTGGCAGCAGTTGTTGCTTTCTTGAACAAGGCTAAAGCAGACGAAAATAAGTAGTGTGCATTAAATAAACTAAAAGGGTGGATTACATTTGTAACCCATCCTTTTTTTATGGCCATAAGTTGGTTAAAATGGAGCTAAGATTAATGACATTATTTGCCTTAAAGGAGATATCTTAAAGTGAAATTTCAATGTAGCGCCTGCGGTCTGCGCCTTAATTCCAATCATTTCAAGTATCAAGAAGCAAAGAACCTGCAATTAACTAGTATTTGTGATCAATGTCTGCAACGGGGAGCAAAAGCCGAGGACTTTGGTAATGTACCAATTGCTATTTTTGCTCAGGCTTTACTCTATGGGTTTGTTGGTCGAGATAATGAAGATCAAGAACTAAATTTTTTAGTGCATTCAAAAGATAAACGTAAGCGCTACGAGTCTTTTATTCAAGATTATGATAGTAATGAATTAGCACAGCAACAACTTAGTCGGCAAGAGTTTAATCAAGCGCTCATCGCGAGTGAGGTGGGGGAAATTGAATTTATTCCACAATTAAATCTTACTTTTGCTGAAAATTTAAATAAATTAGGGCTAAATGTTGATTTTAAGTTAAATGAAGTCGACTTTATTGATCGTGAACGTATCCGGGCTAAATACCATTATCGCTGTCAATATTGCGGCCGGCGAGGGCATAGCGTGGACCACAAGCATCCGGTATCTTTATCACATAATAATGATTTTGACAATTTGATCTTGTCTTGTCAGGAATGCAATCGGATTAAATCTAATATGCCCTATGAACTTTTTATCAAGTTAAATGCACAAATCGCCCAACTTAATCAAAAATTAGTTAAGTATGAAAATGCTCTAGCAACCTTTAGCGGTGAATTTGAACAAAGAAGGCGCAGTATAGCTGCCACAATGCACCTTAAAGGTGTTGTTAACGATTCGGAATTAACGCAAATGCGAAAGCAAAATAAAAAATTACAAGATGCGATTGATAGTTTAAGTAGTGATTATACTGAATTGCGCCAATTGCGTGAGCAACACTTTAATGTTGGCTGGAAGTTATTAAAGGAGAATGCTAAAGAGGATATCATTTAAGTGATCAAATATTATAATTGAGATATAGGAAGGGGAGTTTAATAATGAAATTTAAAAAGATAAGAGGTCATTTTTCAAAACTAGTTAAGTTAGGAATAATGTTTGCTTTATTAGCTAGTATCGTGGAGTCTGCTGCAACTGTTCAAGGATCAGCCAAAACACTAGAAACAGTAGTAAGTAATCCGAGCTTAGAATTGGGAATTTGGACTGGAAAAGATGGTGACTGCAACTGGAATTATGATGTAGTTACTAAAACATTGACTATTGAAAATGGTCAATTATCATCTATTCCTCTTACAAAAGAGTTGTCGTGGGCAAATGAAATTGAGTATCTTAATTTTGACGGTCAGATAGAGTTACCTGCTAATGTGGCAAACAAATTTGCTAATTTAACTAGTCTAAAGGCCATTAGCGGATTAAATAAAATGGATACAAATGCGACAAACAATATGGCAAGTCTTTTCGATAATGATCTAAATTTAACTAGTCTTGACTTGAGTCATTTTGATACCAAAAATGTAACCAATATGAGCAATATGTTTGCCTATAGTGGAATTACTAATCTTGATCTAAGTCATTTTGATACCAAAAATGTTACAGATATGTCTGGTATGTTTCTTCAAACTAGAAAACTGAATAATCTTGATCTAAGTCATTTAGATACCAGAAATGTAACCAATATGAGCAATATGTTTGCCTCTAGTAGAATTACAAATCTTGATTTAAGCCATTTTGATACTAACAGCTTAACAAGTATGAGAGGTATGTTTCAAGGCACTGGAACTTCAGGTGAAAAATTCACTTTAAGTAGTCACTTTAATACTAGTAAAGTAACTGATATGTCGGAATTATTTGCTGCTACTAAATATGCACAGATTGTTTTAAACAATCTTGATACTAGTCATGTGACTAATATGCGCGAAATGTTTGCACGCTCTCACGTAAATAGTTTTGATTTAAGCCACTTTGATACTAGTCACGTTACTAACATGTCAGGGATGTTTTCATATAATACAAACTTAACTAGCCTTGACTTAAACCATTTAGATACATCTAATGTTACTGATATGTCCTATATGTTTACCAATGATACCAATTTGAATCACTTAAATCTCAGTGGCTTAGATACGTCTAAAGTAACTGATATGCATTATATGTTTGAAGCTGATCCGGCTTTAACTAGCTTAGATTTAAGCCACTTTGATACTAGTAGACTAATTAATATGCAGGCAATGTTTAGAAAAGATACAAATCTGGTTGACTTAGATTTGCACAACTTTAAGACAAATCAAGTCCAAATCATGGATGATTTATTTGAATATGATTCTAAGCTTGAAAGTGTAAATTTAAGGGGGTGGAATACCCAAAAGGTAACCACGATGAGCAGTATGTTTAGGCATTGTCCACAGTTAGTTTACGTTGATCTCAGTGGTTTTCATACTCCCAAATTAAAAGACTCTACACTAATGTTTCAGTATGACTATAAGTTAGCTGGTATTGATTTGAGTCACTTTAACATCCATAATAGTAGCATTTTAGATCATGCAGGGAATCCAAATGGCTTTGCAGTTAAATTGGGTCATTATCGTTTGCGTAAGAGTTCAGGTGTGGGGCAAAGTTTTAAGCATATTCAAGCGGTAGGTAACGGAAAGCTTAGTCATCCTCAGGGGAAAAAATATACAGCAGAACAACTCTTTAGGTTGTATAATCATTCGGCTAAAAAAAGTCCAGTGGCAATCTATGTGATGTATAACGGTAAAAAACCAAGTTTTGCTAAACAACTAGGAATTAAATAATTAAAGAAAAATAGGTTAACTTATTAGAAGTTAACCTATTTTGGTTATTTAAGTAATTCTAATCACCTAATGGGAAATCCAATGAAATTAATTGCTTACTAGTCTCTTCTAACAGCCAAGTTGCTTCATTAACTTGGGCAATTGTTGCCTTGTTTGAACGTAAAACTTGGGAAGCATTAGTTAAAGCATTACGATAATTAGCTTCTAAATTACTATATCGGGTAATTACCTTATTAGTATTTTCAAAACTCATAAATAATTTTTGTAGCTCACTTTTATCAGCGTTGGTTGCAATAACTTGATCATTTTGAGCTTGCTGTTTTGTGTTTTGAATTTGTAGTTTATTTTGATTATTAAACTGAACATCACTGGCTTTGATAAAATAGTTACTATAGTTAGCCGCTACATTATTTGGTAAATCATTCTGTTTCAGTGGTTGTTGTGTTTGGTCATTAATTAATTTGGGATTATCATAGTTAAGGAAATGGTAAAATAATTCTGTTTTGTGTTCATTAGGTAGCCAGAGATAAAAGAGACCATCTATTAAAATTGAGTTATTGTTTGTAGTTTGAATACTTATACCACTAGGATTACCTGTAAAATCAAAGAGCTTAATAGAATTTCCTGTTACTGGAGTAACGGGGTTAAAAGCTAACGCTGTATAGTCAACAATTGGTAAGTCATTTCGAAAAGTAATATCTGTTTCATCAATGTATTCGTCGGGATAATCGTGTAGCCGATAGCTATATCCCTCAAAGCCGTCTAGATAGAGAGGAATAACCGCAAGATCAATTTTGATCTTTTGTCCTTTTTTAAGCAGATGATGGATTTGATGTTGAGAAAGCGTACTTGTTTTGACTGTCGCAAGGAGAGTTGCTGAGCTAACCCCGTTATACCGAGCAATATGACCATCAATACTAGCAATATTATCTGCACGAAGATAACGATTGTGTCCTAAAGCATAATATTGCTTATTACTAATCGTTTTAGTCGGTAAATAAAATATTTGTTTTTGCTTATTAAGATCTTCATCATAAAAGAAATATTTAGGCATCGTTGTGGTTGGTCTGACTTTGCCATAATAAGTAACAATTGCATTTTGTGCAAGACTCTGTCCGGTAGGTTTACCCTTGGCAGTATAAATTAATGACTTGTTTGCCAATACAAGCTTACCTTTTTTAGTATCTTTTTTGTTGACGTCCCTAACAACTGCGGCATTTACGTAATTACCGCCGCCAAGATCATAATATTTTTGACCGTTAATTTTGTTTATTGCATAGTAATTAAAGTCTGAATCTTCATAGGTATAAATTATTTTGTAACCTTGCTGATCGGTCATAAAAGGATCAGGTGATGTATTCCTTTTAACTTTAATTTTATGGCCAAATTTGTCATAAAGATAATCATTTTTGATAAAAGTGATTTTCCCTTTAGATACTTGTTTTGCTGCTTGTATGGATTGTGGTTGATTAATATTTACTAAAAAGTGACTTGCAATCAAAGAAACGACAGCAAGTCCAATACTAAATTTTTTCGTAATTTTCATTAGAAACCCCTTTTCAACTAATAATTAAATTGATGTATTTAATTGCATTATAGTATATTTAATGCCTAAACAAGCTTGAAGATATTATATCATCTGTAGGAATAACTTTGACCACCAGGTTTTATGGTGATTTTTTTAGTTAGAAGTATCAGAAATCTTTTTAAGCCGATCAATTTTTATCTCGGCCATTATGTAATTGCTGTTTTTGCTGCATAATTTTTTGATCAGTTAATTCAACTGCTAATGCAATACCTTTATTTTTTGTTGCAGAGCTAATGAAATTTAAAAAGACAGAAGGTCATTACTATCAAATGATATGGAGGCCAAAATTAGGAGCAATTATTAAATTTTAATTTAGGGCTGGTTTTCGATATGCAATCGAGGTCAGCCCTTTTAAGTTTCATTTGAGTCTTTTGTTATTGTAGAAGTTACTATATTTTCTGATTGCTTCTTCATAATCTGGCTAAATTCTTTTAATGGTATTGTTTATGAAACAAGCCTGTTAAGTAAATTAATAATTATGTCGTAAATAACATTGACAACGTTTTCTAATTAAGAATAAAATTATTTTATGCTGATATGCATATCATACTATATGTTTTATACAAACAAGTGTAATGATTAAAATAAGAAATGGATTAAGTAAAATGGAAAAGTTATCTAAAAGGTGTTTGTCTTTATGGGGTAAGAAGAAAGTTAAAGATGGACAACTATTGTGGTTGCCCTTAGTTGCCCATTTAACTGATACCCAAAAGGTTATTAATTTTCTCTATAATCAATGGCTTAGCCAAGGACAACAAGAATTTTTAACCCAAAACTTGACTGATGAGGAAATTCATAAATTGATTAAGTTTTTGGGATTTACCCACGACATTGGCAAGGCTACACCGGCTTTTCAAACTAAAGAATCATATGATCGAGCTCAGACTTTAGATAACGATTTAATCGAAAATTTAGTTAGAAGTGGTTTTTCTAAATTGGATCAGTTGGAATTGGCTTCACGCAATCTATCACCTCATAATAGGGCTGGAGAAGCCCTTTTATTGGAGTTTCAAGTTCCTGACACGGTTGCAGCTTTAATTGGTGGTCATCATGGAAAGCCTGAAACTGATTCGCCAAGTAATGATTTGACTGCCAATACATCAAATTATTATCAAAGCGATCAAGATGAAACTTTGAAACAGCCGTGGAAGCAGGTACAAAGAGAGTTATTTGATTATGCTTTAGTAAGTTCCGGTTACAGTGATGTTAGCGAGATTCCTACGATTACTCAGCCAGAAGCAGTTATTTTAGAGGGCTTGCTTATTACAGCCGATTGGTTAGCTTCAAGTGAATATACCAGAAATGGGAAGGAACTCTTTCCCTTAACCAGTCTGGAACAATCATGGGCTGATTTGGATATGGAGCAGCGGTTTACGAAGGCAATGCATAATTGGTTATTAAATGGTACATGGCAACCGCAAAAAATAAATAAAATGACGGATCCATATCAAGAACGCTGGGGGTTTAACGCACGTCCTGTCCAAAAAGTAGCAACAAAAGCAATTGGTGAAACTATAGATCCAGAAATGATCATTGTTGAAGCTCCAATGGGTTTGGGTAAAACAGAACTGGCCTTAGTGGCGGCGGAACAATTAGCCTATCTTTGTAAAGAAGATGGCGTCTTTATCGGCTTGCCAACACAAGCTACAAGTAATGCCATGTTTAACCGGGTTGATCAATGGATAGAAAAATTAGCTGAAAAGCAAAAAGAAAATTTTCCGATTAAATTAATGCATAGTAAGGCCCAATTCAATAAAGTTTATAGACAATTACCTGATGCGGAAAATGTTGACACAGCAGGGGCTGTAACAATTAATTCGTGGTTTTCAGGAAAAAAATCGATTTTAACTAAGTTTACAGTTGGAACAATTGATAACTTGCTGTCAATGGCGCTAAAGCAGCGCCACCTTTTCTTAAAGCATCTGGGTTTTAGCGGTAAAGTGGTGATTATTGATGAAGTCCATGCTTATGATACTTATATGAGCCAGTATTTACTTAAGGCGATTACTTGGCTGGGGGCTTATCATGTACCACTGGTGATTTTGTCGGCAACGCTCCCGCAAGAAAAAAGACAAAAATTAATTAAAGCCTATTTAGGCGGAAAGTATGGTAAAAAATATAAGCATAATTTTAAAGGGCCAGCCGATTGGGAAAAAACGCAAGCTTATCCGCTGCTCAGCATTTTAGATAATGGGCAATTAAAGCAATTTTCTGATTTTCCCGGGCAAAGTGATCAGAAGCAGCAAAAATTGCAGGTGACCAGACTTAATTTAGCTGATGAAGAACTGATCGATCATGTTCTAGACAAAATAAACGGCGGCGGAGTTGCCGGAATAATTGTAAATACGGTTAAGCGGGCGCAAGCACTTGCTAAAGTATTGGAGCAAAAGGGAACCAAATACTTCGTGCTTCATTCTGCATTTTTAGCGGCCGAGCGGGGCAAGCAGGAAGAAAGATTGCAACAAATAATTGGAAAAAATGCTGTGCGTCCTAAAAAATTGGTTGTAATCGGAACACAGGTGTTAGAGCAATCACTTGATATTGACTTTGATGTTCTTTATACCGATATCGCCCCGATGGATTTGCTGTTGCAACGTGCAGGACGGTTGCACCGGCACAACATTAAACGGCCCAAGTTACTAGCAACGCCCCAGTTATTTGTGATGGGAATTAATTGTTTGGGTGATTATGGCAAGGCTAATCAAAGTATCTATCAGCAGTATTTATTGCTGAAGACCGATTATTTTTTAAAGAACCAGATTATTTTACCTAATGATATATCTGATCTTGTCCAAAAAGTTTATGACGCTGAAACAGATGCTGAGATTAACGGAATTCAAACATATAAAGCAGATTTTGATAATTATAATGATACTAAAAAAAATAGTGCCGGGGATTTTCAAATTGGTAGACCCATGAAAAAATCAATTCATGCCTGGCTTGATCGCAAACAAGGAAATGTCGATAAGGATGAGCAAAAGGCAAGTGCTACTGTGCGTGATATTCAAGAAACAATTGAGGTAGTCTTAATTAAACATACCTCTCAGGGCGATTTCCTATTAGATGGGCATAAGTTAGATGCAGTACCAGATTATGAAATTGCTGAACAAGTAATCAGATTACCAGCAGCCTTAACTAAATACCCAAAAGAAACTGAGCAAATAATTAATGAACTTGAGAACAGAACTAAGCCGTATCATGATAATTGGAATAACAGTGTTTGGCTAAATGGAACCTTAGTACTCCCATTAGATGATAAGTTGTCGGCTAAGGTTGGTAAGTGGAATATACAGTATTCTAAAAAGTTGGGCTTAAGTTATACAAAGGGGGATGACCATGATTGAAAGAAAATTTAATTTGACTACTGATCCTTGGATTAAGGTAATTGTCAGCGACACCAATCAAGAATTAAAAGTTTCGTTAATAGATTTATTTAAAAATGCACATCAATATCGGCAATTAGCAGGAGAGATGCGTGTCCAAAATTTAGCAATTATGCGCTTATTATTAGCAATTTTAACAACCGTTTATTCGCGTTTTGATGCAGCTGGCCAGCTATATGATTGGCTAATAGAAGGTACTGATCAATTCGGCTCTGACGCTAAATTTGATGAAGATTATGATGAAGAAGACATCGAGGAAGATACATTAACAACTTGGCACGAATTATACCAAAAGGGACAATTTTCTGATTTGGTAATTGAGTACTTAAAATATTATTCAGATTGGTTTGACTTTTTTGGTAAACATCCTTTTTACCAAGCAACCAAAGAAGAATACGACAGTTTGGTGCCAGCAAATAAGTCAGTAGCTAAGGGTAAAGGCACGGTAGCAATTAAACAAATTAATCGACGAGTTTCTGAAAGTAATAATTCGCCTGCCTTGTTCTCACCCAAAGCTGGTGAATATAAAAATGAAATGCCAATTGATGAATTAGTTCGGTGGGTTATTACCTATCAGAACTACACTGGGGTAACTGATAAAACTAAGATTACTGCTAGTGAGAAGTTTTCCGTTTCTCCCGGTTGGCTTTATAAGTTAAATCCAGTTCTGATCAGTGGGAAAAGTATTTTTGAGACATTAATGCTTAACTTGGTTCTCTATAATCAAGGTGAACAAAAAATTGCTTTAGAAAGACCTGTCTGGGAATTTGCCAGTGCCAAAGCGTATATTTCTGAGCGGCAAACAGGGAACCTGCCCGATAATCTTGCAGAACTTTATACGAGCTGGGCACGTGTTTTACATCTTGAATGGAATGAAGATGGGCAAGCAACGATTTTTAGTGCAGGATTACCCAAGATTGAGAGTACTAATGCTTTTACTGAACCAATGACTGTCTGGCGTTATGACAAGAAAACTGATGAGTACCGACCTGCAGTTAGAAACTTACAGTCTTTGCATAAGGCGATGTGGCGTAATTTTAGTAATTATGTCAATGTTCAGCTGGTAAATGATACCCAAGAACCCGGCGTTATTAAGTGGCTGCGGCTACTTAAAGAAAATCAGCTAATTACCCGCAATAGATTGCTAACTTTAGTATCAATCGACTTAATTGATGATGGCAATGCAACATCGCAGTCGCCAACTGCAGAGCTTTATGATGATATGAGTATTGATATCGGTGTTTTATTTGATACAAATAATGTTTACTATTGGCCGGCAAGGATCGAACAAGTAATTGATCTTACCCAGAAAATTGGGCAGGATTTTTGGATATTTGCCCGTAATCTTGGTAAAATGCGCGGATTTCAAAAAGATGGTCTCACAGGATTTGCTAATCAATTAAGTGCACAATTTTATTATGGTTTGAATGAACCATTTAAAAATTGGCTAGCCAGCTTAACTGATGAAGATGAACGTGACTCGAAAATAATTGCTTGGCAAAACCAATTACGCAATTACGCTTTTAATGCAGGGCAAAAAGTAGTTGATACTAGTTCATCTCGAGATATCAAAGGTATCATTACCGAACATGGGTTACAAAATATTTTCATCCTCATGGATCAATTTAAATTTAATGTGAATTTAGATTTAAAGAAAGGTAGGTAGAAATAGTTTATGGCAGATGATTATAAAATTAAAGCAGTAACTAATAAAATTATTGAGCGGCTTTATAATAACGGTGATCTTGATAAAGCAACTCTGGCGGCATTAAGGGGGGCTTCTAAGCTTACTAGTCCTAAGGCACAAAAGGCCTGGCCAATCATAATGGATTATTTACCCCACAAATACTTGAGTCAAAATGGTAAACCAACAGCAGGTGAAGTTGCTGTTTATGCTGATATACGTTTTTATGCGATTTTTCAACAGGGCCAAGATAAGTTTGTTTCAGTAAAAGAAGAAAACTCATCGGCTGGTGTTAGCTTCTTTACGGCGCTTGCCAAACTAAGACAAGACGAGAAAGTAAAACAAGCATTAGATCGGCGTGTACAGGTGTTGCTGGCAACAACAAATATTGACAGCGTATTGAATTCTTTAGTTCATCTAGTAGAAATACTAAAGAGTAATGATAATAAGACATTAGAGATTGATTTTCCCATGCTCGCGCAAGATTTATATAAATTTCAATGGAATTATCATTGTGCTAATGAGGTCAGATTAGCATGGGGTGAAGAATATTTTGGCCATAATAATGATTTAAGTGAAGGGAAGTAATTATAATGAATGAAAAGAATTTATTTTTAGATTTTAATGTGCTCCAGACAGTACCATCATCCAATATTAACCGTGATGATACCGGCGCACCTAAAACAGCGTTTTATGGTGGAGTTACACGTGCTCGTGTTTCATCTCAAAGCTGGAAAAGAGCAATGCGTAATTACTTTAAAAAAGAAAAGGTCACTATTGGAACTAGAACCAAAGAAATTGCTGTATATCTAGCAAAGCAAATCCAAAAATTAGACACTAGTCTAGATGAAAAAACGGCTATGGATAAAGCTGTTGCTATTTTGACTGCTGCTGGTATTAAAGTTAAAAAAGATAAAGATACTGGTAAAATGGCAACTGGTGCTTTGTTATTTGTTAGTCCGGGACAGATTAATAAATTAGCAGAATATGCTCTTAATCATGATAAAATTGACAATAAAGATGATAAACAAGCAATCAAGCAAATTTTCAAGGAAGATAATTCATTAGATTTAGCCTTGTTTGGTCGTATGGTGGCAGATAATCCGGAGCTAAATGTTGATGCATCAGCTCAAGTAGCGCATGTAATCTCAACCCACGAAATCGTGCCAGAATATGATTACTTTACCGCCCTTGATGACTTACAAGCAGATGACACCAGTGGTGCGGCAATGCTGGGGACGATTGAATATGATTCGGCTACTTTGTATCGCTATGCCAACATTAATGTTAAAGACTTAATTAAGAATCTTAACCAAAAAGATGCTCTTGAAAGCATCGCAGCGTTTATTAAAGCCTTTATTTTGGCAATGCCAACGGGAAAGCAAAATACCTTTGCTAACAAGACCTTGCCAAATTATATTATGCTGACTTTACGTACTGACACGCCTGTAAACTTAGTATCAGCATTTGAAGAACCAGTTACCGCGCAAAATGGTTATGTCAAAAAATCAATTGAAAAATTGCAAAATGCGTATAAGTCTGCTAACCAACTAGTCGATGAACCCTTATTTAACATCACGTTATCGCAAGTTGACTTAGCAAAAGATAAAGAATTCAACCAAGTTGATAAGTTGACTGAGTTAATTGAGCAGATTACTACCGCTTTAACAAAGGCAATAGAAGATGAAAACATTAACAATTAGACTAACGGCACCATTGCAGTCTTATGGCAATGAAGCAGCCTTTGAAAGACGTACATCAGGTGATTATCCTTCAAAAAGTGCAATAATCGGCATGATTGCTGCCGCTTTAGGATATAGCCGTGATGACGAACGAGTGCAAGAATTAAATAAATTACAATTTGCCGTACGCATTGACCAGCCAGGTAAAATATTAACGGATTTCCAAACCGTTGAATGGAAAACTGGTACACGAAAAATTACCTATCGCGAATATCTTCAGGATGCTGTTTTTGTGGTGGCCATTGGCGGAGACCCAGACGATATTGATCGCATTAAATATGCTCTAAAACATCCTCGTTATGCCTTATTTTTAGGACGTCGTGCAAATTCACCAGCAGGAGTATTACAGATAACTGAATTTCCTGATAAAGATCCTGTTACGGCATTAAAAGCTTTACCTTGGCAGGCTTCTAATTGGTATCAAAGAAGACATAGTGCTGATGAATTGATAAAAATTCAAGTCGTTGCTGATGCTAATCTGCTGTCTACTAACAGAACAAGTTTGGTCAAGGATCACGTACTTTCACTTGATTCAAAAGCGCGCCAGTATAAGTCACGCCCTATTACCACAACACAGGTTGAATTACGTAATCCGCTTTTTAAGCAAAATACGCAGCATGATGCGATGTCGCCGTTATAGAAAGGAGCAGAGATGTACTTATCGAGAGTTCAAATTGATGTCGCTAATCGGCAAAAAACGAAAGATTTAACGCAACTTTCTGCTTTTCACAATTGGGTAGAGCAAAGTTTTCCTGATGAAATTAACAATGGCAAAAAATTACGGCATTTATGGCGAATTGATCAGCTACAAGGCAAAAAGTACCTATTATTATTAAGTGAAAATATGCCTGACAAACGACAACTTTTACGCTATGGTGTTCATGATACAGTCATGATTAAGAGCTATGATCGCCTGCTTAATAGCATAAAACAGGGACAACTACTGCAATTTAGATTAACGGCTAATCCTACTCATACTGTGCTTCAACCAGGTATAAAGCAGGGACGAGTTGTTCCGCATATTACGGTAGATTACCAACGAAAATGGTTAATTGAGCGTTCTCAAAAATTAGGTTTTCAATTGGGAACTACAACTGATAAATCGACTTTTGATATTGTTAGTCGCGATTGGCCATTATTATCTTATAGAAGTGGACGTAGACTGCGACTTAGCAGAGTAACTTTTGAAGGTCGGTTACGTGTAGAAGATGCAGATCAATTTAAACAAGCATTAATAAAGGGCATTGGCCGTGAAAAAGCATTTGGTATGGGTCTGATGACAGTGATACCTGGGAAGAATAATGACTGAAAAGTTTGGTGCCAGAAAACCTGATTTACCTGAGCTAGCGAGAGTAAAGGATCGATTAACTTTTCTTTATTTTGAACATGCAAAGCTGAATCGGCAGGATAGTGCACTCATGATAACTGATAGTCGCGGAACAGCTTTTGTTCCCGCAGCAATCGTGAGTGTCTTAATGCTCGGGCCTGGGGTAGATATTACACACCGAGCCATGGAATTAATTGGTACTGCTGGTATGGCTGTTGTTTGGGTAGGAGAACGAGGTGTAAGACAATATGCTCACGGGCGTTCTTTGAATCATTCATCAAGACTTCTTGAAGCACAAGCAAAATTAGTTTCTAATACACGATCAAGAGTTGCAGTAGCTCGAAAAATGTATCAAATGCGTTTCCCTAATGAAGATGTATCAGGATTAACGATGCAGGAATTGCGAGGTAAAGAGGGCAGTAGAGTGCGAAAAATTTATCGTGAGCAATCCCAGGCAACGGGAGTGTTATGGACCAGAAGAGAATATAATCCTGATAATTTTGAAGCTGGGACACCAATTAATAAAGCTTTAACAGAAGCGCACCAGGCTTTGTATGGTTTAAGCTATAGTGTTATTGTAGCAATGGGTGCTTCTGCTGGTTTAGGTTTTGTGCATACGGGACACGACTTAGCGTTTGTGTATGACTTTGCTGATCTGTACAAGGCAGATTTTTCAATTCCAGTAGCGTTTAAAATTACGGCCAAATATGGCAATGATAAAGATATCGCTGCAAAAACAAGATTGGCAATGCGGGATGCATTTACAGATGGTAAATTATTGGTAAGAATGGTAAAAGATTTACAAAATCTTTTGAATGTAACTGATGAGATTAATAATATTGATGTTATAAATCTTTGGGATGACAAATTAGGCTTACAAAAATTCGGGGTTCAATATCATGAACTAGATCAGGAAGATGACACATGATAGTGATTACTTTAACCAAAGTACCAGCATCCTTGAGAGGAGATTTAACTAAGTGGTATCAAGAAATTCAAACTGGAGTTTATGTGGGCAATGTGAGTGCAAGAATTCGTGATTTACTATGGGACAGAGTAGTTCAAAATATAGGCAATGGCGAAGCTACAATGGTTTATAATACAAATAATGAATTAGGTTATCAGATTAAGACAACACGAAAAATGTATAAAGTTGTTGATTTCGATGGCATTCCATTAATGATGCATCTTAATTCTACTGCTGTATCAGGTTTTGAAAAACATGGGTTTAGCAATGCGGCTAAATTTCATCGTGCTAGAATGGTGGCACAAAAGTCTGAAAAGCCAAGAGTAACTAAAACCAATAAACACTTTGTCTCCCTTGATGTCGAAACAACAGGTCTAAACCCAGATAAAAATCAAATTATTTCTATTGGAGCAGTTAAAAAAATTAATGATAAAAAGTATGATAGTTTTTATAGACTAATTAAAGTTGATACTGCAGTGCCGAAGACGATAACTGAATTAACCGGCATATCATTAGAATTATTAAAAAAAGAGGGGGTTACTTTAGATAAAGCTCTTAGAGAACTAACTGAGTTTGTAAATTCTGCCACGATTATTGGCTATAATTTACAGTTTGATTTATCCTTTCTCATGTCCGGCTATAGATCTGTAAATTTAAAAGAACCGGATAATGAAACTTTAGATTTATTACCTGTAGTTAAAAAAACGGAAAAATTTATTGATAATTATCGTTTAGCAACTATTTTAGATTTTTATAATATTAAGAATTTAAATCCACATAATGCACTATCTGATGCTAAGGCTACGTTGCAGTTGTTATACAAACTAATGGAAAATGGGAATATTAAAGTTTAAAAATAAGGGTATAACAAGGATCTTTTACTGTGTTCCCCACGTATGTGGGGGTGATCCCTAACTTCTCTTGCACAATCTTACATGAAGCAAGTGTTCCCCACGTATGTGGGGGTGATCCTAATATAGGAATTTTTGATAAAAATAACGTAACGTGTTCCCCACGTATGTGGGGGTGATCCTCATTTTTTCATCTTCATGAAATGGTACAGTGGGTGTTCCCCACGTATGTGGGGGTGATCCTCATAGAAAAAGCTTCTTGTTTAATATATTTTTGTGTTCCCCACGTATGTGGGGGTGATCCTATCAAAAAGCCTAAGATTGAGCCTACTTATAAGTGTTCCCCACGTATGTGGGGGTGATCCTTGCATTAGAGAACTGGACAAATCATCAACATTGTGTTCCCCACGTATGTGGGGGTGATCCCAATATGCGCCCGATTTTCGCCCTGACCCCAGGGTGTTCCCCACGTATGTGGGGGTGATCCTGACTGATAGGATTGGATTAAGTCCCCATTTCTGTGTTCCCCACGTATGTGGGGGTGATCCCCCTGGTAATTCAGCGTGCGTAACTGGGTCAAAGTGTTCCCCACGTATGTGGGGGTGATCCTATCTTTAGCATCAGCTTTAAGTGATTTACGTAGTGTTCCCCACGTATGTGGGGGTGATCCTTTTACTAATAGTTTTCCAAAAACCGCTACCTAGTGTTCCCCACGTATGTGGGGGTGATCCTACGTTCATGTTATTTAAAAGTAAATATGGGGCGTGTTCCCCACGTATGTGGGGGTGATCCTGAATTGAGTCTGTCCTTTTCATTAAAGGTTTAGTGTTCCCCACGTATGTGGGGGTGATCCCGGGTTTCGGGGTTGCATTAAAGCATCATCAGTGTGTTCCCCACGTATGTGGGGGTGATCCTCTTGTTTCTTACCCAAGAACGGCTGATCGAAAGTGTTCCCCACGCGTGTGGGGGTAATCCCGACAATGGTCAAAACGTATTGATGAACTTAGTGGTGTTCAAGGTGACTTGAGTCGGATTTTTGTTGGTAAAAATGTTGCCTAATATGCTATACAACTTTAGATTAAGTATTTTTTGGGTATGTGCTAGATTTGGTGGTCTAATTCTTGGTTAACGATTTTTTGATTAGTTAATTCAACTGCTAATGCAACACTTTTATTTTTTGTTGCAGAGCTAAGGTTTGAATTTGGTCAACGGCACGCATAACCTGCTGGTCTTTGTGGACGTTTTTTAATTGATTGGTTAAGCCCTGGTTCACGTTCAATGCCGTATTTATGCGCTAGTTCAGTTAGGGCAAGAGAGGGCGTGGCTTACGGTTACTTCCCGCTGTGCGTCTCTTAAATGCGCCCGCCACAGGGGGCGAAGCAGAAAAAGCTGGCGCAATTTCTGCTTAATTCAATTTTGGCAAAACTGCGTAATGTCTAAAATTTCATGACGAAAAGATAAGCAAGAGTCGGCGGGACTAATGCTTATTTTTTATAGTCTGGTCGTGTCCTTTGGGACCCAATTTTCTTTTAAAAAAGAAACAAAAAAGCGATCCTTTTGGATCGCCCCAGACGTCTTGCAAGTAGCTAACTTGCATGCACACTCTGTTTTTCGTACAAGCCGTAACTTGTAATCTTCATCATGTTGTATCTAATTTTAAACAAGACAGAACACGTCCTGAATATGTTAAGTGATATTTTGGATAAGTTATTAAAATTGTTTAAGTAAGATGCACGAAAAGCCTTGAATCATAAGTTCAATGCTTTTTTCTATTAATTCAAAAGAGTGTGATTAATTATAGCTCCAGATTATGACTAAAATAAGACCGAAACGCGAAACCGGTAAAATGTTGAGTAGTGTAGAGATGGTGATAAGCTTCGTATTTGGTATAGAAGTTATTTGTTTTTTTCATTTTATTAGCTTTCCCCATACTGTTTTTAGTAGCAATTTTCGAAAAATAGAACTTAAAGTATTATATAAAAAAGCACTAGGAATTAATCCCAGTGCTTTTTTTGTATGCTTTTAGACAACTTTAAAGGTAACTCCAATCAGTCCAAAATCCAAAGAATAAAAAAACTGCCAAAATAATAATTAACGATACAATACCGGCTGTAACTTTCAACTTTCTTTTACTAATGTTAACTTTAGCATGATTAGCTAAATATTCATTAGCAAACATTGTAAATGTAGAAAATATAACAAACCATAGCCTCCAAATTCTGCCAGACCTTGAACGAATGAAAATCGGACTGAGAGTAGTGATTGATGTTATCAGGAAAAACATTATCGTTAAATAATATTTATTAGCTAGTTTTTTCATTACGTGTTCCTCTCTTTAGCAGAACAGTCCTCCAATTGTCCAAATGGTACTTAGCCCAACACCAACTAATGCTGCTCCAAGACCGGTAGCTCCTGCAGCGGCAGCTCCAATCGCCCACGCTGCACTAGTACCTGTTCCCCAAGAAACATTGTGTTTGAACAAGCTGTATGATGCTTAACTTTCTTTCTCAACAGCGGATTTTCATAAGTAAAATCGCTTGGGTGCTTCTTAGCATATGAATTAACCTTATCTAATGCAGATTGTACATCTTCTACAGTCACTTTAAGATTTGTTTACTTTAAGGATTGTGCTAAATAATTTTTATCTACGATTTTAACCTGAGCAACACCTGATGAATCTGGATAAGTAATTAGAGACCTTTTAATAGCAGCATTAAGAGTTTCAGTTTCTGCTTTAGATAGCTGATTGCTCGTTGCTGTTGATTGAGCAGGGGTAGTTGTTGCTGCAGATACTTGGGCAGCTGGTGCTGCAAACATTGAGATAGACATAACAGCTGATGACATTAAAGTTACTAAATGAAAGTTTTAAACTTTTTATTTATTGAAATAATATTACAAGTTTATAATAAAGTCAACTCAAATCACATAAAATAATTATATAAAGGGGGGATAATTATGAAAAAGGCAGTTATCAATACAGTTGTTTTGATACAATTAGGTCTATCTATGTTTAGTTCTAATTTTCAAAATGTAAAAGCTGCAGGATTAAATGATACTGAGTACATTGAGTATAGAGATAATAGTGATTCAGTCTTGCAATATCAAAAGACAGAGTATCAAAGAAAGACCAAAACTTTTATAAAAATTTCTCCTAAAAAAATAAATAAATTACTTGATAAAAAAAACAAAAGAATCATTTATGTATTTTGGGGGTAAAGCTTCTTGTCCTTATTGCAGAGCTTTCGTCCCAGGATTAGCAGAGCTCAGTAAAAAAAGGAAGATAAATATTTATTACATTAATACTGATAGTGATAACTTTTTGAAAGAGGAACGAAAAAAATATAAGGTTGAAAGTGTCCCGACATTAATAAAAATTAAAGATAAAGAGCACTTTAAAGTGCTGAATCGTATGAAAGGGACTTTAAACCAATTTTTGACAAAGTATTATTGATACATGTGCTTTTTTACCCCATTTTTGACTAGATATACAGCCTTCTGACTTTAGCCTTAGGTAAAATCATGATTGCTTATACGGCCGTATAAGCAATACCATTTTTGATACAAGCTAAAGCTTAGATTGTTGGATGTTTAATTGAAATTAGCAACGAAAAAAATAAGCAAAAGTCGGAGGGACTAATGCTTATTTTTTATCGTCTGGTCGTGGCCTTTTTGGCCACGATTTTCTTTTAAAAAAAGAAACAAAAAAAGCAATCCTTTTGGGATCGCTCAGACGTCTTGCAAGTGACTGAACTTGCTTTGCACGTCATGTTGCATGTTAAACATACTACCTTAGTGACCTAAGTATAACATGATTGCCAATTCTGGTAAAATGAATAAGCACGTTATGTGCACCATCTGGGAAAGTTGACTGGCTTTCCGTAAAGGAGGTGAAAAAGCGTGTTAGACATATTTACCTTAGTATTATTTTACTTAGTCTTAACTAAGACAGAGCAAGTATTAAGCAACATTATTGTCATACTTGATAAATTACTCAAGTAGAATAGCAGAGGCAGCTCGGAATTTCTGAGCTGTTTTTGAATTGGTATAATTGTGAAATTAGCTCGCCAGGAAAAAAGGAAGACTATTAATTCAGTCTTTCTTTTTGCTATTAAAATTCACAAGGTATTTTAACGCGCATTTTTCAGTCCTCTGCAACCGCCTTTTGGCGCTACTGCGCTTAATGTACATTAGGTTAAGTTGCTTTGGTATGGTGGATTAAAGCGGAGTAAAATATATTTGAGATAGCAATCATAAAGAGGTAATAAAAATGAGTATTGGTGAACTGCTGAAAAAGTATCGGGTAGCACAAATGAAAACACAGAAGCAGTGGGTAGGAAATATAATAAGTCCTTCCTTTTATGCCAAAGTTGAGAAAAATATCCATCGGATAACTGTAGAAGATTTACTTGCGTTACTTCATTACAATAAAATATTAGCAATAGATTTTTTTAATAAGCTGGATAAAAAAGATAAAACTAATTATGAATTCAAAAAAGAAATAATTGGTCAAATATAGAAGCATTCTATCTTCATTCAAAGGTAGAACTGAAACAAGTCCGTCAAACAATAAGCAGCAGTGACTTGCCTGATAAGGATGAGCAACTTGCTTTTATTACAGGTTATATAGCACTGCTAGATGACGATTTTACAGGTTTAGATGAGCAAACTAAAGCCCAAATTAAGAATCGCCTGTTTAATATTTCAGACTTTGATCGAGATAATTTATATCTTTACTGTAATTTCATGAGTTTTTATGATCTCGATAGCAATTTAATGCTTTCAAAAAGATTAATTAATCATTTTAAAAATGATAGTGACATAGCCGTTCAAAAGGCGATTTTGAGTATTATCAGTAATTTACTAATGTTTTGCATTAAAGCAGATAGATATGATGAAACAATATTTTTTATTGAAGCTGCTCAGCAAATTGATATAAATCCCGATCTGACATTTTACCGAGGTGCGATAGCTTTTTTTAAGAGCTTAATTACTAGTCATTATCAGCCACAAAAAAATGGGAAGGAAGATTGTCAGATTATAATTGATTTTTTTAATTTGATTGGTATGGAAGAATATAGTGAACAATTAAAAGAATTTATACAAAAAACTAAAAATGACCTATTTGACTGAAAATTGTCGAGTACGCCATTTTTTATTTTACTTGTTTTTTAAACATATACTAAATTCATAAACGAATAGAAATGTGCAATTGAATTAGGAGGTTACCAATCATGGATGATTTGTTACGTCGCTTACCAATCATTATTATTTTTCCGTGAAAGAAATCATATTATGCGAATTAATGATACTAATAAGTATGTAAGCTATTTAGATGGATTGCTTATAAAATTTAGGCAAAAAAATTAAATTTTAAAAAGAGTAATAATCATGAAATTAAATAAGACAGTAATTGCAGGATTAACCACGTTAGCATTAAGTCCAGTAGCAACAGCCTTAGGTAGTGGAGTTTTAACAACTCAAGTCGTACATGCCGATACTATTGCAGAAAATCAAGTAACGCAAAAAAATAATAATAATTATGATAGTCTATATGATAATCTAACACCAGAAAAGAAATATGAATTTCAAGAATTGGTGTCAGCAAATTTATATACATCCAGTGAGCAGCATAAATTTTTACAGGATAAAGTCGATCAAGATAATCAAATTTCATTAAGATGGGAAGTAGGAGTTATCAAAGAGGCTGTAAAATATGCCGTAAAATTAGTAGGAGCTAAATTGGGAGAAAAAAGCCTTGCAGATTTTGTGGACTATTTAACTGGATTTGAAGGTAACATTCAAGAAGGGATAGAAAAGGGGTTAATTAAATATCTTCATGTAAATAAAAATGTTGCTTATTGGGCTGCTAAAACAGTAGTATTCATTTTCTTCTGAGGTGAAAAATATTGAATTGGATAAATATACATAAAAAGAGTCTATTTTATGGCTATGTTTTAATAGAATTATTAGGATATATCTTTTTTGCAACCGACATTATTAATTGCAATATACAACAATATTGCTTTCGCCATTTACCAATTTGGTTAAATTTGGTACTCATTGTTATCCAAATTTCAATTTTGATTTATTTATGGCCTAAAAGAATTAAATAGTTTTGACCACCATGATTTTTGGTGGTCTTTTTCTTTTTTTACTGGACGAGCTGAAATTTTTTAAAGTTCATCAACTTTTTTTTCGGCAATTAATTGTAATTGTTGCGATTGATCAAGCAATTTCTGGGTCTGGGCAAGGGTATCGTGCAGGCACACTATTTCTTGCTCTTTTTTGTTTACTGGTAAAGACTTTATCTGATAATGGCTAGTTTGTTTAGAGACACCTAATTCATCTGCTAATTGCTTGATTGTTTTCGCCACTATACATTCCTCATCTTTGTAATCACTGGCAATCATTTAGGTATAGATTACCAGAAGTTGATAAACTAATTGACTGCTGTAAATTTAAAAACGCTATAATGGTGTTCTCAACATTAAAAGCGCTTTATGCTATGATTGTTTTATTAAATGCAAATAAAAATAGCAGACATATTGGGTCGATTACCAATTCTTATCGTTAATTCTATAGGTGTAGATTATGAAGATAAAACTTAGTAAAATTTTTCCTTTTTTAATAGGCATTATATTATTAATAATTGCGATAAAAGATTTTTCTCCTTGGCGCAGTCCAAGGGAAATAATAATAGGACTATTAACATTAGTAGTAGCATTATGTTCCACAAGTAAAAACCAAAAATCAACTTCTTCTGCAACAGATTACTTAGTTGATCACAAAGTTGTAATTTATTCGGAACGTATTTATTTAACGATGTTCTTCGTCTTTATAGTTTTATATTACTTAGATGGGAAAAATATTTTACTGGGTGTTATATCTATTTATTCGTTATTACTTTGGCTTATTCAACAAGTAATAATAATTGTTTTAGAGTTATTAAAAAGTAAAAGAAAATAATTAATTTTAGAGGAAAATTTAGTTGTCGAATTCAAAGGCCCAAGGTTGTAAACTGAATAAAAAAATCATATTTTTTTGCTAAAACATGATTTTTTGGTCACTGATTTAATTATTCTGGAAGTTACTTAAAAACTTCGTGGTTTTTTCATTTTGTGGATGATTAAATAATTGATCTGGCTTGCCTTGCTCGGCAATAATACCGTCACTAATAAAGAAAATCTGATCAGATATGTCCCGCGCGAATGCCATCTCATGGGTTACAATAATCATTGTTAATCCCGTATTGGCTAAATTTTGCATTACACTTAGAACTTCACCGACCATTTCTGGGTCAAGTGCACTAGTCGGTTCATCAAATAACAAGATTTCTGGATCCATCGATATTGCCCGGGCAATAGCTACACGTTGTTGTTGTCCCCCTGAAAGTTGACTCGGGCGAGCATTAATATATTGCGCCATACCAACTTTTTCCAAGTTCTGCAGGGCAATTTGACGTGCTTCTTCTTTAGCGCGTTTAAGAACTAATTCTTGACCAACCATGCAGTTAGCAAGGACATTTTTATTTTCAAATAAGTCAAATTGTTGAAATACCATCCCTACCTTAGCACGATAGATGTTGCGGTTATAAGAAGAAGCAAGAACATTTTCACCGTGAAAAGTAATTTCACCAGACGTTGGTTCTTCTAAGAGGTTAATACAACGTAAAGTAGTTGATTTACCACCGCCAGAAGGGCCAATGATAGTAGCAATTTCACCTTTTTTTATATCAAGAGAAATGTCACGTAAAACTTGGTGTTCACCAAAAGATTTTTGCAAATGTCTTAGACTCAAAATTGTTTCACTTGTTGCGGTCATTATTTTTTAACCTCCATGTCATTGGTTGTATCAACTTGTACTTGATTGGCCATTAAATTGTAATTTTTATTACCTTGTAAATGTTTCTCAATTAAATTGAAGATTCTGGTAATAGTGAAAGTCAAAATTAGGTAAATAGCAGAAATTGTGAGATAAGTTGGGAAAAACTTGAAAGTCTGGCTAGCAACAGTTGTTCCCACAAAGAACAATTCTGAGACCGAAATGATACTCAAAACTGAAGTGTCTTTAATGTTGACGATAAATTCATTAGTAATTGATGGTAAACAATTTTTAATTGCTTGCGGTAAAATAATATGCCACATTCGTTGGTTATGAGTCATGCCCAAAGCACTGGCAGCTTCAAACTGTCCAGCTGGTGTGGAAATAATCCCTCCGCGAATAATTTCTGCTAAATAGGCGCCAGTATTAATTGAAACAATAATTAAAGCCGCAATGGTCCGATTGATATTAAGATGCCAAAATTGAGCAATACCGTAGTAGATTACCGCAGCTTGCACCATCATTGGTGTCCCGCGGAACACTTCAATATAAACTGATAATAGCCAGTTGCTAACTTTAAGTAATAATTTTTTTCCAGTTGTAGTTGGGGTAGGAATAGTTCTAATAATACCAACAGCTAGACCAATAAAGAAACCTGCAATTGTACCAACAGATGCAAGAAGCAAGGTCATGCCAATACCACTTACTAGCATACTACCATATTGTTTCCACATGGAAATAAACCAGTTTTCTGATTGACCTTTTTTGTTGTCACCAGCCTTAGGCTGTTCTTTAATGGCAGCGGTCATCATTTTGTTTCTTGTAGCGGTTGGAATGGTAGCTAATATTTGATTGACTTGCTTAAGCAAAGACTTGTTAGGTTTCGCAATACCAATGGCTGTTTCTGACTCTTCTTTTGAGACATGGAAACCAGCCATCTTACTAATTGCAACAGCAGTGACATCTGGATCAACTAATTTAAAAGAAATTGCTTCAGTATCTTCTGCTAAGTACCCATCAATTGTTCCTGAAATTAGGCTTTGGCGCATTGCGGCAAAGTCGCGCATTGCAGTTTGTCTTTTGGCACCAGGTAATTCTTTAATTAACCCGTAATGGGATGTTCCTTGTTGAGCAGTTAACTTTGCGCCTTTAAAATCAGTTAGCTTTTTAGCGTGAGCAAACTTACTATTTGGTTTGGTAATAACAACAAATGTTCCGCGGCGATATGGTTGAGAAAAGTTAATGGCTTTAGCCCTTTCAGCAGTTGGACTCATGCCAGCAATGATTAAATCAGCCTTACCACTGGTTAAAGCTGGTAGTAGTCCATCCCATTCAGTTTTAAGCACAACCACTTTTCGATGCATTTTTTTACCAATGATTTTGGCAATTTTAACGTCATAACCATTAGCAAAAGTATGTTGCGATCCATCAATTGGGACAGCACCATTTGCAGCATTAGTTTGGGTCCAATTATAAGGTTGATAGTTAGCTTCCATTGCTACTTTAAGTACATTACTATCTTTTTTAGCACTGACGCTATTTGAATTACAATTCAAACCAAAGGTCATGCTGATTATTGCTATCATAACAGCAGTAATCCATTTATATCTTGACTTCATTTTGAAAACCTCCGAAAACTTTTCTCAAATAAAGCCAATACAATAAAAAGCGTAATTAAAAACCTCGTTGTACTTCAAAAACAACGAGGTCTAATCTAATTTTATTTAGACAAATCATATAGCGCTCCCTAGTAATTAACTAGGACAGTCTGCAAGATATTATCTTGCAGCCCAACAAAAAAATCGAAACGAACAAAATTTTTGTTTCGGCGATAATTCTTACGATAGCTTTCTTAGTGTTCGTTCACTCTAGCTAAGTTTGTAATTATCGCAACCTCTATTGCATTGGAAATTATTTAACTTTATATGCGATAATAGTCTAAAAATAGGACTTTGTCAATAGTTGTGTTTAAAATGTCTATAACAATTTTTTTATATTAAGATAATAATTCCCAGCCATTGTTTGGCTGATAATCTTTTATTTTCATTCTAGAAACATAAGGATTACCGCTAACGTAGTATCTCAAAGGTTTGCTGGCCCAAGTAGGGCTTGATTGGTTAATACCAATGCGCGGACTGGCAATAATCTTACGGGCGTAATTTTTGTGGTTGTCATTTAAATCAATAGTAAAAGGAGACTTGCTTAGAAAATGTAAGTTCCAGTCTTTATTATGAATGCCGAAGGCTTGCATCATTTTAGCCGGCCCATTAGTTAATAAGGGGCCGCTTTTACTTGAGCGATTAGTTATCATTTGCTTGATACCCCAAGCAGGTTCGATAGCTCTAATTAAGATGCCTTGAGGTTCACCAGCTTTTTGGGTAGCAATGTCGAAGAAGAAATATTGGCGTTGGGCATAGATATAAATTGTGCCTCCTCTGCGATATAATCCTTCATTAGCAGCAGTTCTGCGACCTTGGTATGAATGAGCAGCACGATCTCTTTTTCCTAAATAAGCTTCAGTTTCCACAATATAACCACCTAAAATTTGTTGCCCATTATCAAAGATTAAGGGTCGACCAAGCAAATCGATACTTATTTTTTCAGTTGTTGATTTAGTAAAATAAGTTGAATAGTCCATGATTAATCGCAAATAGTTATTAAGTAAAATTATAATTTATGTAAGTAATTATAAAGCTTACTTGTTGTATAGAAGATAAAAGACACAATTATTGAATTGTGCCTAAAAAAGAATGGTAACTTATAAATTATGCTTAATGAGAATGGTTATTGGAGTGCAAAAAATGAAAAGCAATGGTAATTAACAAAATGCCAAAGACTAAAGCGGCGAAAATAGAATTTGGTAACTCATAATGAAGTGGTGGAAGTGAGACAAGTAATTTTAAAGCAATAATGCCAATTAAAATATATGCCATTGGTTGCAACTCAGGAATTATATCCATTAACTTAATAATAACTTCAGCTACACCTCGCATACATAAAATACCAATCATCCCACCAATTAAAACAACTACAGGATTACTTGAAACAGCAAGGGCTGCTAGAACTGAATCTATTGAAAAGACGATATCCATTGCTTCGATTGATATAACTGCTCGCCAAAAAGGTGACAGGAAACGCTTATTACTTTGATGATGCTGGGTAGTTTTTGGCACTTGACCGCCTTCTTTATCTGCTGAATGGTGGCGTCGATCATAGAAGAACTTGAAGCAAAGGTAAAAAAGATAAATACTACCAGCTAATTTAATTTCCCAAAAATTAATTAGGTACGTGCCAATTCCAATGACAATAAAGCGAAAAATATAAGCGCCCCACATACCATAAAATAAAGACTTTTCTTGTTGCTTTTTGTCTGGTAAAGATTTGGTTTGGGCTGCAAGTACAACAGCATTATCAACTGATAGTAAACATTCCATCAAAATTAGGGTAAGGATGATTAGCCAGTCATTGACATTAGTTAAAACGTGAAGCCAGTTATTGGCATCAAAGAATGGCGCATACATTTTAATAATTGACATTTGTAAAAATCTCTTTTCTGAAAGTACTAGCAGCTTTTGAATAATAAATTGAGTTAAGCAATAACTTATAATGATCCATTAATCAAGCTGTTGCCTAATATTTTACCATAAGAAATATGTCTGTTTAAATTTGTTGGAAAACATCTAGTGCATCGCCAGTAATAGCCGCAATCCCGGCTAACGGAATTGCTGTTTTATTAATTGCCCATATTTTAGCATTGGTTTGACAGTAAGCTAATAATTGAGCGAAAGGATAGACCACAAAGCTAGTACCGCAAATAATTACTAGATCAGCCTTTTGGATAGCTTGAATAGAAGTAGTTAAGTTTTGAGAATTGATATTTTCACCATATAACACAATTTGGGGGCGAATAATACCACCACAGTTATGGTGCAGATATGATTGAGCATAGGTAGAATACTTAACAGTTTGTTGGCATTTTGTGCAATATAACTGATAGAGATTACCATGAAACTGGGTGACCTGTTGATTGCCAGCTTTTAAATCTAGACTATCGACATTTTGGGTAATTAAATGACCTTTATTATTACAAATTTCGGCAATTTTTTGATGAATAATATTTGGTTTGGCGTCGGGAAAATACATGTTATTTAAGACAAAATGATAGAACAATTCTGGGCGGTGATACAGTGTTTCAGCACTTAGAATGGTTTCTGGCTTTTCAATGCTATCATTATAAATACCGTTTTTAGAGCGATAATCTGGAATGCCAGAGGGTGTAGATACGCCGGCACCAGTCAAAAAGGTAACATAGTTTGCTTGTTCAATTTCGGCTTTTAAAGTTTTTATTTGCTTAGTTACAATCATAATTTTTCCCCTGGGCAATATTTATGCAGTAGATAATTTATGCTAATAGTTTAATTATCGTGTTACTAAAATAGACCTCCTGTAGCATTAGCTAAGTTGGAGGTCGGTTGGTAGTTAAAGAATTTGAATGTTATGGGCTTGACACATTTTCAACATTTCCTTTGGCCAAATACTGGCTTGTACTTCGCCAATGTGAGCTTTACCCAATAAAAGCATACAAAGGCGTGATTGGCCAATTCCGCCACCAATGGTAAATGGTAGCTCGCCGTTGAGCAACATTTGATGAAAGTTCAATTGTTCACGTGCAAGGCAATGAGCTTGGATGAGCTGTTTGTGTAAGCTTTGCGGGCTAACCCTAATTCCCATTGAAGAAATTTCTAGTTTTTGCTTGAGGGGTTCATACCAAAAAATCAAGTCACCATTTAATTGCCAGTCGTCATAATCAGGGGCGCGACCATCATGAGGCTTACCACTACGAGCCAGGTTGTCACCAATTTTCATAAGAAAAACAGCCTTCTTTTGCTCAGCAATTTTATTCTCTCGTTCTTCTGGACTCAAGTCTGGCCATCTATCCTCTAGTTCTTGAGTGGTAATAAAAAATATATCATCTGGCAAATGATAAGTTGAAGCAGGATAGCGTGTAGCACATTCAGTTTCCACTTGTTTGATTACCCTAAAAATTTGTGCAACTGTTTCAGTCAAAGTTGTAATTGTTCGTTCATCTTCGGCAATGATTTTTTCCCAATCCCATTGATCAACGTAGATCGAATGAAAGTTATCAAGGTCTTCGTCGCGCCGAATGGCGTTCATGTTTGTATAGAGCCCTTCATGCATACCAAAATGATATTTTTTAAGGGCCAGTCGTTTCCATTTAGCTAAGGAATGGACAATTTCAATGGTATCGTCTTTAGGAAAAGCTTTTACGTCAAAATTAACCGGACGTTCGATTCCATTTAAGTTATCATTGAGTCCGGTATTTTTTTCAACAAACAAAGGTGCCGACATTCTCTGTAAATTAAGTTTTTGCCCTAGTAAAACTTGAAAACGTTCACGGATAAAAACAATTGCCGCCTCAGTATCACGAATTGTTAAAGTAGGCTGATAATTTTGGGGCATAATTAAAGTCATAATTGCTAACCTCCTGATTTGAGGTCAAAGAAAAAGCCCTCTGCCTCAGCTAATAAAAACAAGGACGAAAGGCTTTTTCCGCGGTACCACCTAAATTGTCCGCTATTTGCGAACCACTCATGAAGCACAATCATGCTTCACCAGCTTGATAACGTACTGGAGACGGCACCACCTACTTGAGTTGTTCAGTGTGCTGCTAAAAGGGTTTTTCAATAATTCAGGGTCTGCTGGCTTTGCACTAATACCAACTCACTGTGAGAAATAAATTATTTACTCGTCTTTTTCATCGCATTTAATTTAATGCCTATTTAATAATATTTTTAAATAAAATGCAAGCCAATAGTTCAAAATTGTCTGCTAAAACTACTAAAAAATCGTAGTCTGTTATAATAGACTAAGAGTAAATATTTTGAGGAGAGTTTTTATGGCTGGTTTTTACTTAATTTTAGAAGCGATTATGCTGGGCTATGCTTGTTATAGCTGGTATTGGCAAGCAAATATTGATTTAAAGGGACAATATCGATTCTCTTCAATTATCTGGTCACTAATTTTTATTTGGCTTGGCTTTTCTTGGCAATTAATTGAAAAAAATGATCAGGGTCTGACTGTTTTTTTGGCCAGTTTTATCTTGATAGGTATCATTGATGGCTTTACTGGCTTTGGCGCAAAGAAAGTTGTAGTAGCGGGTTATTTTAAACGAACAATTTCATATGCTGATATTGATTTGATTACCCTAATCAGGGTACCTAATCCCAAGAAAAAACAAGTGATTTGTATTCTTACTACAAATCAAAATCGTCAATATTATTTACGTTTTGCCCAGAGCATAGCGAAAATAGTGGGTACGATTAAGAGTCATGTCAACCATGATATTAGAATTGAAATACAAGATATAATTTAAGAACATTTAATGTGATTAATATTTCAGGGTATCTATAAAATTGGTGAAAGCATTCGTGAAAAATACTGCAATGTTCGCAGTAAGCGCCCCTGCTTAGCAATTATTTGTGGCGTAAGTAGGGTAGAATGTTCCATGTCCGCTATAAATGATTGAGCTATTTCATGGGCAAAATTTTTGTCATAAAAAACAGCAACGTCTTCAAAGTTGAGGTCATAAGAACGATAATCTTGGTTCATTGAACCAACAGTAGCAAAGTCATCGTCGACTACAATTGTTTTAGCGTGGATAAAGCCTTTATTGTAGATATATACTTTAATCCCGAAACGAGTTAGTTCGTTAGCGTACCATTGTGTAGCGCGATAAATAAAAGGGTGGTCTGGTTTGCAGGGAATCATAATTCGTAAATCAACGCCTGACATAGCAATGGTTTGCAAAGTAGCCATCATGGCATCATCAGGAATTAAATAAGGTGTTTGTAGCCAAACTCTTTTCTTAGCTAGCGACATTAAGCGCATTATGCCATTACGCATATTAGCGATATCTCGGTCAGGCCCATCTGCGACGATTTGCATTGGTACATCACCAGGATGGATTTCATTCTCATCTAAGTTAGGAAAAAGCATGGTATTAAAAGTAATTAATTGACTTTCTTTTTGAATTGAGGCATTCCAATCCATGACAAAACGCTCTTGTAAAAGTAGCGAGGCTGAACCAACAATTCTTACATGACTATCGCGCCAGTAACCAAACTTTTTGTTACGGCTTAAATACTGGTCGCCAATATTAAAACCACCCGTCCAAGATGTTTTGCCATCAACTACTACAATCTTACGGTGTAAATGATAATTGATGCGAGAACGCGTAATCATATTACGTGAAGTGATGAAAGGTAAGACTTCACCGCCTGCTTGGCGGAGTTGATCAAACCAAGTTTTACTAGCACCTAAAGATCCCCAGGCATCATAAAGGACGCGTACAGCAATACCTTCTTTTGCTTTTTTGATTAGCAAGTTAAGAATTTCGTTACCAATTTGATCATTATAAAAGGTATAAAATTCAACGTTAACGGATTGTTGTGCATCTTGAATGTCGTGCATCATGTCATCAAACAGCGCTTGGCCATCTGTGTAGAGTTTGACATGGTTATTTTTACTAAGAGGTGATTCACCGTTATGATCAAAAAAGTGAATAACCATTCTGGCTTTGTAAGAGGTATCAGCAGGACTGGTTTTTTTAGGTGCTTTAGTAATTGATTTTTGAACATTGCGTAACCCAATATGGTGTTGCTTGTTAATGGCAAAAATGTTCTCTTGCGAAATGCCGCGACCAAAGAAGCCATAGAGAATGAGACCAATCACTGGAAAAACTAATAAAATAATTAGCCAAGCCCACGTAGTTGAAACTGACCGCCGGCGGTGAAATACAATATAAAAGGCTAAGATAATATTAGTAGTGATAATGATTCGTAGTATATCTTGTATTACAATCACGTAAATCCTCCGAAAATTAAATTTTATATTTTGAAGTTGATAAATTTATTGACAATGTCAATGACAAACGGATTATCATGCATCCAACTATGTTCGGCATATTTTTCGCCGCGAATTTCTACTTCATGGTAGGATTTGACCAATGGTGCTAAAACATAGCGAATACTTTTTGCAGAAGTAACAGAAATAAATTTATCGCTATTGGTATTATCTAAAACATTTCCGTAAATGTTCAAGACGGAAATATTCGGATTAAATCGTTTTCGTCTAAATAAAAAATAGCAATAGTGTAAATTCATCATTGTAGGTCTACCTTTTTTATTAAAACCGTTGACGTTTGGAATATCTCCCATATAGGTCACACCGTCAAAGGGGCCAGCGATTAAGGCACATTTGTTTAAGTGCGGGAAATTGGTTTTATGGGCCTTACGCATCTCTGTGCGTATTATACAAGGACAGGCCAATGAGTGAGCGACTGCCGAATAATGGGTAAAGTGGTATCGCTTAGCTAAAAAAGGTAGAATAAGACGTAAATAGTAGTCAATAGCATAGACACCAACAATTCGTTGACGAAAAACCACTTGAACGATTGGCTTTTGATCACCTGTCCATGTCCCCTCTAGTTTGAAATTTCCCCATAAATCAGCAGTAACCTTTAGGTAGTTAGAAGTTTTCTTCTCTTTTAGTGCTTGCTTAATCATAACATTGGTGGTGTAGTCCCCACCGCGAAAGCCATGAAAGTAAATTACAGGTTCTTGGATGAATTCTCCTTTTTTGCTTTCAATTTTTGATTTATCTTCAATTTTTCTTTTATGTAGGCGCAAAAAAAAGCGAGTAGGACCAATGGTAGCTAGAATTGCTAACGAAACCATATTAAACATACTAGGGTCTTTAGACAGATTACGTTTACGGTTTTTTTCAGCAATTTCAGTATATTTTTTGGTATTAAAGAACATAAATTACCACCTTAAAATTAGTGCTACTGATATTTTAACATTGACAACAATTTTTAGTGAGTGAGGAACATATGAAATTTTATGCTGTAAAAAAAGGTCGTCAACCAGGGGTTTATCGCACTTGGAAAGAAGCAGAAAAACAAGTTAATGGTTATTCTAATGCCGAATATAAGTCGTTTGAACAAATTACTGATGCGACCAATTATTTGGGCTTTAATCAAGCAACAGCTAAGAAGCTACTGCAAAAAGATGAAGACTCATTAAGACAAGCAATTGCTAAAATTCAAAAGGCAAGTAAGATAAAGCCCTTAAATAAAGAAAGAGGGGCCTCAAAAACAAATAAAAAATATTTTGCCAAAATCTATACCGATGGTGGTACGCGCAATACTGGAACTTATAAAGGTGGCCATGTACACGTAACTGATAAGGCGGCTTGGGCATATTTAATTGAATGGCAGCAAGCAGGTAAAAAGCAATCATTTTATGATAGCAATGGTGAATTAGGTGCAACCAATAATAAAATGGAATTAACAGCCTTAATTGAGGCACTAAAAAAGTTGTTGGAATTAAAATTTAACCAACAACCTCTATTATTTATACTTGATTCACAATATGTTTTAAATCCGATTACACAAGGCTGGCTCCAAAATTGGAAAAAACGGGGTTGGCACAAGAGTAGTAAAGGAAAAATTGCTAATGTCGAAGAATGGCAAAAATTAGATCAACTACTTAGTGAGTTCACTCAAGCCGAATTTAAGTGGACCAAAGGTCATGCTAAAAATCGCGGTAATGAATTTGTTGATCATACTTTAAACAAGTTTATGGATCAAATGTAATTACTTAGAATTAGAGAAACCTGCTACAAGTCCACTAAAGAAGCTAGTAATCGCATCCCAGATTTGTTCAAATAAGTTTCGATTTTCGGTAGTATTGATTTTATCAAAGATACCTTTAGCATTTTTTTCAATATTTTTGGAAAGAGCATCAGCTTGATCTTTAAAATGATGATCTTTTAAAGCACCAGAGTCACGGATTTTAATTAAAATATTGATAATTTGCTCTTTTTGGTTATTGTTAATAACATCACCTAGGTGATTAATATTAATTTGATTGTTAACAATGTCATGAATTTGACTATCAGAAACATTGTTGCCAATTTTCCCCATTTCTTGTTTGGCGCCAGCAACTGCATTATTTAGTTGGGCATCACTATAGCCTTTTTTATTTTGATTTTCCTTGGTTATTTTACTTAATGTTCCCATCTCATCTTGTGCAGCATTAACTTGGCTTTGATTTAAATTTTCCCCATTTTTACTATAAGCGGAGTAAACGCCAGCTAAAGCTCCAGAACCATCAATTGGAATAGCACTAGTAACATAAATATTGGCATCTGCAATTCCAGCAGTTAGAGCAGCATTTTTATATTGATTAGCTGTAATCGTTGTAATATTATTATGACCTTGATAGTCAAGAATATGGACATTAATGCCGCTACCTTGAGCAGTTTTTTGAATCATTGCACTTGACCAAACACCTGAAGTGTTAGTGAAATTTGCACCGGAAGGATTAAGGTATTGAACTAAATCTTGACCAGTAATAGTTATGGTGTGATAGCTGTTGTCATTTAAAGGATTACTCAAAGTCTTTATTGTACCTTGGCGTTGGTTATCGGTAAGAGAAGTTCCTAGACAAATAACGGGGGAGTCGTCTGCTTGAACAATTTGTTTAGGCAGATTCATTCCCAATAGCCCTCCAAATAAGAGGACAGTAATTATTAGAATTGATTTTACTTTTTTCATAAGATTCATTAACTCCTTTTGCTGCACATATTATACTAAATCATTTAAGATAATAAATAACGTTATTACTTTTTTAACGTTTAGTTTATAGTATTTTTAAAATTTTAAAAATATTAAGATGGTATAATAATTTATGAGGGAGGGGTGCTATGATTCAGCAACCTGAGTTAACAGTCATTATGCCAATTTACAACGTTGAAAAATATATTAGTCGGGCACTAGATCACCTGGCTAAACAAGATAATATGAACTTTAAGTTGTTAATTGTTAATGATGGCTCAACGGACAATACAAAAAAGATAGTAGAGAGCTATCAAACGAAGTTTCGTTATATCCAAATTATTAATAAACCAAATGGTGGCTTATCTGATGCGCGCAATGTTGGTCTTGCTCATGTTGATACACCATATTTTACTTTTCATGATGGTGACGATTGGGTTGATGCTGGTTATACCAACTTTTTTATACAAGCGTTTCATGAACATCCAGAAGTAGCTATGGTCTCATGTGGATTTTGGCTAGATTACGAAAATAAGCTAGGTTCTACGCCAGTTACCAAAAAAGTTATAAACGGTATAAAAACAAAATTAAAAAGCTATCAACTGATTAATAATCCGTTAGGATCGTTGTTTGATAATCATATTTTGGGTACACCAGTTAAGGGTTATACTTGGAATAAAGGATATAAAATTTCTGTTGTACGGCAAAATCATTTATGCTTTATGGAGAATTTAGCATTCATGGAAGACCAAATTTTTAATGTGGAATATCTAGCTTTGACAGATGGCTTTTATTGCACTAGTCGGCCACTATATCATTATTGGCAACGCAAGGATAGTATGGTACACAATTTTAATTTAAAGATGATTCCTGATAATTTTAAAGCAAATTATATTATTGCCAAAATTATTATTCGTAGCTTATGGCAGGAACATAAAAAAGAAGATAATTCTAAGCAAAAACTAGTTGAAGCTAGTGAAAGGAATCGTCAATGATAGCAGAAGTTAATGGCAATAATTTATACTACAATAAACTAGGTCAGGGTGAACCGTTATTATTACTACATGGTCACCATTTTGATGGTGGAATGTTTGCACAAATTATTGCTCCGCTTGCCCTATATTACACAGTGTATGTGCTTGATATGCGGGGACATGGATTGAGCGAGGGAGAAATAGCGCAGCACTATCAAACAGAAGTTGCAGATATTGCTACTTTCATTGAAAAGATGGGAATTAAAGGCTGTTATTGTTTTGGCTTTGATGCGGGTGGATTGGTGGCGATGATGCTTGCTAGTCAAGATTCAAGCGCCTTTAAGAAATTAATGGTTGCCGGAGTGTTTGTCAATGGTAATGGCATTCGACCGTATCATTATTTAACCGAAGGCTGCCTGCGCTTCTTGCAATTAAATCGGGATAGTCGAGTTGAATTAACCGAAAGTTACCTTTCAGTTGATGCTTTAAAAGCAATCACTATTCCAACCTATTGTGTTGTTGGTGAGAAGGACTGGGTTAAAGTTGATCATGTTCGTTGGTATAGTCAGCTTATCCCTCAAGGGCAATTATTGATAATGCCAAGACAAAAGCATAATAGTTATGCTGTTAAGAGCTTTAAACTACTTGATTTAATGAAAAATTTTTTTAGAGACGAAAATTAAGATTATACAATTTGCTGGAAGGATATCTCCAGCTTTTTTAATTTCCGTCAATTTCTAGGCACTAGGAACTTTTTTAGTTATAATAGACTGAAAAGATGGTATTTTTGATAAAGAGGTAGTTATGAATAAAGAAGAAATTCTTCAATTAATGCATCCAATGAAATTAATCGGTTTAAGTGGAAATCCAGCTTTAAATGAAAAAATTGCTACAATTTTGAAAAAACCGTTGATTGAAACAGCGGTGCAGCATTTTAGTGATGGTGAAATTCAAGTTAATATTGGTGAAAGTGTTAGAGGATGTGACGTTTTTGTTATTCAATCAATTCAAGATCCAGTAAATGAAAACTTTATGGAATTAGAAATTGTTTTGGATGCACTTCACCGGGCATCAGCTCATAGAATAAATGTAGTTGTTCCATATTTAGCATATTCACGTTCTGATACAAAGACGCGGTCACGTGAACCAATTACAGCAAAATTGATTGCCAATCTGCTACAAATTACAGGATTAGATCATTTGATTGCATTAGATTTACATGCTTCTCAAATACAAGGCTTTTATAATGTGCCCGTTGATCATTTGCATGCGATTCCATTATTAGCACAATATTTCATTGATAATGGCATTGCAACTAAGGAAGATGATGATATAGTTGTAGTTTCTCCAGATCATTCTGGGGCTAAGCTGGCCCGAAATTTTGGTCAAATGTTTGATGCTCCGATTGCTATTGTTGACCAAAGACGCGCCCGTTATGATGCAGATGTTCACGATATAATTGGTGATGTTAAAAATAAAAAGTGTATTATTGTTGACGATTTAATTGATACAGGTTCAAGAATTTCATCGTCAACTAAATCAGTTATGGCTGCAGGCGCTAAGAAAGTATATGTTGCTTCAACACATGCCTTACTTTCACAAAATGCAACTGAAATTTTAAATGGGTTACCTATTGAACAAATTGTAGTTACGGATACTATTAAGCATCAACATTATCCAGATCGTATGATTAGAATATCGGTTGATTTATTATTAGCGCGTGGAATTAATTATGTCTACAATGATCGTTCAATGCACTTATTAAGCGAAAGCGAACTGAAGTAATTTAATATTCTGGGAGGAATGTGTTAACAAAGTATTAGTACTAGTCAGAGGTTTTTGTTTTCTTTTTGTTTATTTATTTTATATCATTGATATAATAAGAATATAATGTATAGAAAACGGAGAAACTATGATGGCACGACGGAAAAATTATAAAAGAAGACGAATTATCTTAAAAAATACATTCCATTTAATAAGAAAGAATGGGATGGAAAATGTTTCTTTTCAAATGATTGCAGAGAAATCTGGAATTTCTAAATCACTTTTGCAATCATATTACCCCCATAAAGTTAAGTTGACCGATGATGTGGTCCGTAATATATTAAACACTTTAGATAAACAAGTTAATAAATTTAATCATACAAGTGACGGTACTGTTGGTGCACGTACTAAAGCATTTCTGTATACAATTGCAATGCTAGGCATTTATGATGAAGGCTTAAAGCGTATTATTAATGAAGTATTTAGCAGTAATGACACGCTTGATAATTGGAGCAGTATGGTTGAAGAATGGGTCAGAAAAAACCAAATTTTTGATGAAGACTATTTCAACCCACATGAAGTTGAGTATGGCATCGCCTTTGTTATAACTGGGATTGGCCGACTTTACTATAATAATAATACACAGTTTAATCTTTCTGCTGAGCAATTAGCAGATTATGCCACTAGTTCATTGATGTATAGTTTTCTACACTGTACACCGGATGAAATTAATCAGGCATTAAAAAAAGGACATGAGATTATTGCTTCAACTGACATCAAAGAAATTCATCATGCAATTGATACTATGTTTGATGATGATAAAGATATTGTTTGTTAGAAAGGAATAGCATGGCAAATGGCGCACGAAATAGTTTGCGTAGAGTAAATCCAGAACAAAATCTTCAGTACAAAAGGGTCTTATCCTTTTGTATTTTATTAATTGTGACATTGGTTATGACTACAGTAACTTTTCTCAATCCTTTTTTTATGAAAGGACAGCTGAGAACTAATAATAATGAAGCAGTTATTGTTCGACACGTTAACAATCATTTTGACGAGCTAGCTAAAGTGATTGGTGCTAATAAAGATGTAAATTCTAATTTATTGACTACTAAGCAAACGCAGCCCATTGCCGATCATATTATTGATTATGCCATAGGTGTTCCATGGTTTAAGTTTAATAATATCAAGTTGGCACAACAAATTTTGCATGATATTGAATTAAATATAGATCAAGAGGCATCTAGCGATGCCCAATTAGTACAAAAGAGACTCAAAAGACAAGGGAAGAATGCTCCATATGATGTAATAGATGCTTTTAATTTAGATTTAGTTACTTTGGGCGGAAACATTGCTTTTGTGCTATTGATTGTAAACATTATACTGTTTATAATGATAATTATCAGTTTACGTTCACTAATTAATGATATGTTAATGGTGATGAATTCTAAGACCTTAGTCCATACTGTTACAGCTGCTGGAATGTGGGCGGGGTTTTGGTTAATTTTAATATCTGGTATATTAGCTATGATTCCAATTATTGTTAATGTTGATGAGATAGCAGTCTTGGGATGTGTATTAGAAATTGGAAGTAGCATATTTTTAGATTATGTGATTGCTGGTGTGGTCTTGTATATTTTAAGTGCTATACCGTGGGAAATTAGTTCACCTAATAATTAAAAATAATGTTTAAACTATCTTACAAAAATATTTAGGTGTTCTTTGTATTATAGGAGTTGATGATGAAAGTTTATTTGGCTAACGCACTGTTTTCACAAGCAGAAATTAATTACAATGCTTACTTGGCAGAAAAAATTCGGCAATTAGATACTGCAATTGATTTATATTTACCACAAGAAAATAATGCAATAAATAATAAACAAGCCTATGCTGATTCAAAGATGATTGCTCAAGCAGATACAGAAAGATTGGTTAAGAGTGATTTACTAGTAGCAATTCTTGATGGTAATAGCATTGATAATGGTGTGGCAAGTGAAATAGGTGTTGCCTATGCTAAAAAAATCCCGATTATTGGTCTATATACTGATACACGGCAACAGGGAAGCGAAAATAAGCAAAAGTTAGCGGCGTTAAAGCAAGTGGCAGAAAATCAATTTCATTATGTTAACTTATATACTACTGGTTTAATTAAATTAAATGGTACTATTGTTACTAATGAAGCTGCCTTACTAGCAGAAATTGTAGCCGTTTTGAATAAGTTTTAATATTAAATAATCCTATCTTTGGCGATAAACATAATAAGTGAATTTTATGTTTCAATGAAGATAGGATTTTTATTGCGGCCTAAAAAGATATAAGCTACTCTTAATAATTAAGATTTAAAAAATAACTAGTTGATATTAAGGTTAATTCGTAAAGTATACTTTTAGTTTTATAAGCTAGGACGAATTTATTAAGTAACTAAGACGAAAATAATTAATTTTAAGTTATGATGGTAATTTTGCGATGAGGCAAAAACATTTATAAAAATTAACTAAATTACCATTATTCAGCTAGTTATTGCCGTATAATAAAAAAGTTAGAAAAAATGATAAGAGGTAGAAGCAATGACTAGGAAAACACAAGTTGGTCTTATTTTTGGTGGTAATTCTTCTGAGTATGAAGTTTCAATTATGTCGGGGCATAACATTTATAAGGCAATTGATAAAAGTAAATTTGATGTTCATCCTATATGGATAACTAATGATGGCTATATTGCAAGTGAGCAAGAATCATTAAAAGTTTTAGCAAATGCAGAATATAAGATTAAAAATCCGCATCAAGTAGCGAATATTTCTAACTTAAGTGAACTAGCTAATTTTCCAGAATTAGATGTATTTTTTTCCATTGTACATGGTAATTTAGGTGAAGATGGTAGTTTACAAGGTTTATTTAGGATTATTGATAAACCATTTGTCGGGGATGATGTTTTAGCTGCAGCGGTAACTATGGATAAAGAATTTACCAAAATTTTAGCGCAACGTGTAGGCGTTTCTGTGGCTGAATGGATTTCAATTAAACGTTTTGAATATGAAGATGAGCAAAATGCTAAACGTGATTATAATCAAGTTAGTGCAAAATTAGGGCACGATTTATTTGTTAAGCCAGCTAACCAAGGTTCATCTGTTGGTGTACACCATGTAACTAATAAGCAAGAATTTGATGCTGCTCTAGCTGATGCCTTTCGCTATGATGATAAAGTTTTAATAGAAGAAACTATTCATGGTACAGAAGTTGAAACTGCTGTGCTTGGAAATGATCATCCAATAGTTTCAGGGGTTGGTCAAATTATTAATGCCGAGGGGACTTTTTATAGTTATGAAAATAAGTATGATGCTAATTCAACAACTAGTTTACAAATTCCAGCTGACTTGCCTGAAGAAACTATAGCTGAGATTAGAGCCAATGCTTTAAAAGTCTATCAAGTAACGGAATGTAGTGGTATGGCAAGAATCGATTCAACATTGCGCAAGAGTGATCAAAAAGTTATTTTGACAGAGGTTAATTCTTTACCTGGTTTTACTAATATTAGTATGTATCCTAAATTATTTGAAGTTGCAGGTATTCCTTATACTGAATTAATTACGAAATTGATTACCGAAGCCCAAAAAAGATATGAGCATAAAAAAAGCTTGCTACATAAAATAGATTAATTTGATTGTGCTAGAGGGAGTAATACTTTATGAGTGGTAATAAGCATGATTTTGAAGAATTAACCGCACCGGCAGCAACTGCTAAGGAATTACAAGTTAGTGTAGCAACTTTAAGAAAGTATTCTTTAATTGTTGAAAAGGTTACTGGCCAAGCAAATTATTATGCTAGAACTAAGCAGAATGCGCGGCTATATAGTAAGCAAGATATTCAAGATTTACAAGATTTTCATCGATTAGCTCAAAAAAATGGTTTAACTTTATACGAAGCAGCGCAGCAAGTTTTTGCAGTTAGTTCAAAAGAAATCAAAAAGACGGGCCAGACTAAAAAAAGCAAGCAAGAGGTAATGACATCTGCACAAGTGATGAAATTAATTGATGCCTTTCAGCAAACTATTAGCCAACAGAATACGGCACTGGAAAATTTACAAGAGCAGCTCAATCGGATTGAAGCTCAAAACCAAGAATTATTACAAAAACAAAATAGTCAAACTGAAAAGTTCGAGGGTCTGGCAGATATTTCTGGGATAGTAACCGCTGAAGAAAGCCAACCCAAAGCACAGTTATTTACAGCTGAGCAAAAGCGCCAACAAATTGTTCATGATGAAAAGAAATCGTCTGAGCAGCTTCATGATGAAATTTTAGCTAAAGCTCAAGAAAATTCTCAAAAAACAGCTAGTGTTAATGAGCACCGAACGCTAATTGATATGCAACCTGAGACAGAAACTAGACATTGGTGGCAAAGATTTCTTAATCTATAAAATAAAGATTAGATAATATTGATCATAAGAAATTATAGTGAATTATGTAGGTTAGGATGTTGATTTTGAAAAAAATTAAGCAACGCTACTTGGTAGCGGTAATAGTGATGCTTATTGGTCTGATATTGACGGCTAGTATTTATTTTGCCACTAATATTTATACTAAAAATGACGTTGCAATAATTACCGATGAAAAAATCACGGATACTTTAGTCGAAAAAAATAAAGACGTATACGATAATAAAGATGAAACTAGAAAGCAAGTCTTGCATTTGAAAATTCTATCCGGTAAACATCAAAATCAAATGTATACAACAACTAACTTTTATTATCCATCACAGCTTGTAACCCAAAAGTATCGTCCAAAACAGCGAGTTTTTGTCAATATTAAAAAGAATGATCCAGCAATTCAAAATCCTAAGCGAGACTGGGTACTTGTCTTGGCTATGACAGTGATGACTACCTTACTTGTAGCAGTTTCTGGTAAAAAGGCACTGGGACTAATTTTGTCAATGCTCTTGAGTTGGCTACTTTTCTATTTTGTTATTATGCTGAATATTAAATTAAATGGTGCGTATATCGTCTTGCTATTTGCTGTAGCAGATATTGTGTTTTCCTTTTTCAGTTTATTAATTGTGCAAGGATATAATCGCAAAATGTTAGTGACCTGGTTAGCTACTTTATTAGGCGTTTTTATTTCTTTTGCACTATGTTATATCATCATGCGTTTAACAGGAGAGTCAGAAATCAAATATGAGACTGGTGACTATGCTACGCAAGATCCTCGCGGCATTTTTTTGGCCCAGACTTTATTAGGCATTTTGGGAGCAGTAATGGACGAGGCCACTGACATTGTTTCTAGTTTATATGAGCTGATTCAAACAAAAAAGGACATTACAACTAAACAGTTAATTAGGAGTGGACGGACCATGGGTCAGGAAATTATGGGACCGCTAATCAATGTTTTAGTTTTAATTTTTATGTCAGAAGCCCTACCTTTAACAATTATCTATTTACGTGATAACAATAGTTTTGGCTCAACTTTTGGTTTTACTTTATCTTTAGGTGTTACTCAAAGTGTGATTTCAGCCATTGGTATCGTGTTAACGGTTGTTTTTGCAACAGGCTGTAGTTTGTTATTTTTAGATAAAAACAAGTGGGAAGTGTGGCATAAGTAATGAGTACATTAACTGCTTTGGTAATAGTTTTGGCGATTTTGATGACGATTATCGGTGGCGAGACAGGAATCAGGAGCTTCTTTAGTGTATTAATTAATACGTTATTATTAATTTTATTAGCAGTTTTTATTTCCTGGGGTATCAATATTCCATTACTTATTTTGATTTTTATTCCACTCAAATTAGTGACTATCATTTTTTTAGGCACGCATGATTATCAAGTTGCTAAAAATTCATTTTACTCGTCAATGGTTGTTTGCTTATTAGTCAGTGTAATAATTTTAGGTTTTGAATATATTGCACAGGCAGCTGGACTTGGTCCTGAAGCTGGAGAAATTTTAGTAGGTTTATCACAGATGCCGGGTTTAAGTTATCCACTCATTGCTGTTGCCGTCGCTATCTTTTCAACTTTAGGTGCAGTAGCAGAAGCAGCTGTCGCAATTAGTTCTGGATTATTGGAAATTAAAAAGCATAATCCCAAGATTGCATATGATGGATTAAGGTCAAGTGGGACAAAAATCGGTAATGATGTTTTAGGAACAGCAATAAATACCATTTTGTTTGGCATGTTTGGTAGCTGCCTTTCTTTATTTTTATGGTATATTCGGTTAAATTATACTCTAGGTGAAATTTTTAATGAGAAAATGCTAGTTAATGAAGCCCTGATTATTGTGTATTCCTTAATTGGTGTAATATTAACGGTACCATTAACAACAAATTTTTTAGCAAAAAGTATGGTAAAACGTGAGGCAAAAAATGAAAACAAATGAAATAATTTTAACAAATTTTAATGGACGCAAATTTAAAATTCATCCATATATTTTGGATTCAATTGGTGATTTAATCAAGCCGCGGCATCCATTGGCAATTGTGATTCCAGGTGGGAGTTTTGATCACCTATCAAAGCGTGAAGGTGAGCCAATTGCCTTAGCTTTTAATAATTGCGGGTTTAACAGTGTTGTGATGGATTATAACCTGATTCAAGATGAAGGTGATATTTATCCAGATGCTGGCTTGGATGTTTTAACCACAGTAAAATATTTTCGTGATCACGCAGCAGAATATCAAATTGATGCCGACAAAATTGTAACAATTGGCTTTTCTGCTGGTGGTCATGTGGCAAGTTTTGCTAACAGTATGGCTAATTCGCTGGAATACCAAGATCGCTTTAATTTTACTGTCAAAATTGTGTTACCCAATAAAACTATTTTAGGTTATCCGTTGATTAATCTACATAAGATCGGCTTTGCTATCCCAAAAAGTGCAACCAATAAAGTACCATCAGATCAATTTGTGCTAAATAGCGCTATAGGGGTGACCTCTAGGACACCAGCTACTTTCATTTTTCATGCTTGGGATGATCCAATCGTTTTAGTGACTAACACTTTAGAATATGCAATGGCACTACAAAAGGAAAAAGTACCATGTGAAGTTCACCTTTTTAATAAAGGTGGTCATGGTTTTTCTTTAGCCCGGACAGATATGGTGACAAAGGGTCGCGAATGGCAAGATAATCCGCATGCAGCTCATTGGTTTAATTTGGCACAAGAATGGTTAAATAGTGAGTGGTTAAATAAATAATTCAGAAAGTATTAAAAATATTAATTTTTTTTCATAATGTCTTGAATTTAATTCATAAAAGCATATAATTATATACTTGAATCGAAAGAAAGGACATGATTTTTTGAAGCTAATAAAAATAAAAAAATTAACCGCAATTAATGGCTTACTAACTTTGACCAGTTTATTCATGTTGTTCTTTGGATTATGTGATCAAGTTAATGAGTCAAATCAATTGGTTCAAACTGACCAGTTAATTGCACTGACAAATAGTGATAATATAATTATTTTTACTGCGGTTATAGCATTAGTGATTTTTGGTTTTGCTTTTTTTGCGGGCTGGCTTAAGAGTTCGTGCAAGACTCGTTTATTATATGATAGAACTTAAGTATATTAGGAAGTTGTATTTAAATTAGTATAGTGCAACTTTTAGTTTGAAAAAGTAAAATTAAAAAGCAGGTTAGTAACTAACTAACCTGCTTTTTTTACTTAGGACAAATTAATATGAAAAATTTTTTAATACCAATGATGGATAAGCCAAAATCTTTTCGCATTAACCCATGACCCATAACGATTATATACATAATTATCGGCAATACGTTCTTGATTTTTAGGGGAATAGTTACCGCCTAAATATGCTAAATTAAGCTGGTATTTACCGTAACAAACGCCATTACGTGCATTGTAATTACCACCTGATTCGTGGCGGGCAATCCAGTTTTTAGCTGCCTTTTCTTTTTTAGATAATTTTTGTGCGGCTGCTACAGTTTGTATAGCAGTGTCCTTATGAGCTAATTCAATAATTGCAGTGCAGTTAACCGCTAAGGCTAAGGCTGTAATTAGTTTAAGCATAAATTTTTTACCTTTAATCAATTTGTCTTATACCTCACTAAGTAGTCTATTTAATACTACAGATACTATACCTAATTAATATTTCATTGCTGTTACAGAAAGAACACGCCTGCCTTACAATCCAGTTTTAATGATATTTAGATGTGATTTTGGTAAAATTTAGTAATAAGCTTTTTTCTAGGAGGTAAATTATGGCAACGAAACATTTTTATGAAACTTTTCATCCTGATCATTACGATTTATTCATTGATGTTAATCGAGAAAAGAAAACAATCGCTGGTACGTCAACAATAACCGGTGAAGTAATCGAAGATACTGTTTTAATCAACCAAAAGTATATGGAGGTTTCTTCAGTTAAGTGTGATGGTGCTGAAGTTCCATTTACAGTAAGTGATAAAGACGAAGCAATAAAGATTGACTTAGGTAAAAAAGGTAGCGTCAAGATTGAAATTGTTTATACTGCACCGCTAACAGATACAATGATGGGAATTTATCCGTCCTACTACATGATTGATGGTGTAAAGAAACAAATTATAGGTACCCAATTCGAAACCACAGCTGCGCGTCAAGCATTTCCCTGTGTGGATGAACCAGAAGCTAAAGCAACTTTTTCTTTAGCACTTAAGTATGATGAACACGAAGGTGAGACCACACTAGCTAACATGCCAGAAATAAAAGTCGAAAATGGTGTGCATTACTTTGAAAAATCTGTCAAAATGTCCAGCTATTTAGTTGCTTTTGCCTTTGGTGAATTACAATCTAAATTGACGAAGACCAAAGATGGTGTTGAAGTTGGTGTCTTTGCTACCAAGGCACACCAGGCTAAAGAACTGGATTTTGCTGTGGATATTGCTAAACGTGCAATTGAATTTTATGAAGATTTTTACCAGACTAAATACCCACTACCCTATTCATGGCAATTAGCTTTGCCAGACTTTTCAGCTGGTGCAATGGAAAATTGGGGCCTAATTACTTATCGAGAAGCAGCTGTTTTACTTGATCCAGATAATGCTACAGTTGAGCAGAAGTCTTATGTGGCAACGGTTATTGCTCATGAGTTGGCACACCAATGGTTTGGCGATTTGGTCACAATGAGATGGTGGGACGATTTGTGGCTTAATGAAAGTTTTGCAAACATGATGGAATATGTTTCAATAGATGCCTTAGAGCCTGATTGGCAAATCTGGGATAACGCATATCAAATTTCAGAAGTTCCCGCAGCGCTGAAACGAGATGCAACTGATGGTGTCCAATCGGTCCATGTTCAAGTTGAGCATCCCGCTGATATCGATTCATTGTTTGATGGAGCCATTGTTTATGCTAAGGGATCCCGCATGCTGGTAATGGTTAGGGCCCTGTTAGGTGATGATGCTTTACGCAAGGGACTTAAGTATTACTTTGACCAACATAAATATAGTAATGCAACTGGTGATGACTTATGGAATGCCTTATCAACGGTGACCGATTTAGATATTGGCAAGATTATGCATACATGGCTTGATCAGCCTGGCTATCCAGTTGTCAATGCACATGTTGATGAAAATGGACATTTAATTTTGCAACAAAAGCAATTTTTTATCGGTGAAGGTAAAGAAGTTGGTCGAACATGGGCAATTCCAATAAATGCAAATTTCAAAGCGCCACAAATTATGACGCAAACAGAACTTGACTTGGGTGAGTATAAACAACTACGTGCAGAAGCTGGTCATGCTTTGCGGCTTAATGTCGGTAACAGTTCTCACTTTATCGTTAATTACGATGAAAAATTAATGGCCGATATTGTGGCCAATCTTGAACAGTTAACTGCAGTAGATCAATTGCAGCTATTGCAAGATTTAGGTCTTTTAGCTGAAGGGGGCCAGATTTCTTATGCTGAAATTGTGCCATTACTACCTAAATTTGCTACTTCAAAATCTTATATTGTTATTAATGCCTTATTTAATACCGCCCGTGAATTACGTAAGTTTACTAATCCGGGTTCTGACGAAGAGCTGAATTTAAAAGCTTTTTATAATCTTTTATCTGAAAAGCAAATTGCTCGTTTAGGTTGGCAATCAAATAATGATGTAGGCGATGACGCCTTAGTTCGTCCTTTAGCCCTATCAGCTGGCTTATATGCTGAAAATACGCAGGTTATTGAAGGCGGACATCAAATTTTTGCTAATAATAAAAATGATTTAGTTAAAATTGCAGCGTCTATTCGACCATATGTTTTAGTTAATGAAGTTAAAAATTATCGCAAGCAGGATTTAGTTGACCACTTGATTAATGAGTATCAAGTAGCAGTTGATCCTTATTATAAGGCAGATTTACTAGCCGCTATAACAGCTTCGCAAGATATAACAGATATCAACAAGATAGTGGCAGATTTTGAAAATGCGGATGTTATTAAACCACAAGATTTACGTTCTTGGTACTTTAATATATTAGCTAATGCTAAAGGACAGCAGGCTGCTTGGGACTGGTTGCGTAAAGAATGGTCGTGGTTGGAAAAAACAGTTGGTGGTGATATGGAATTTACAACTTATATTACGGTAACTGCTAGAGTTTTCCATACCGCAAACAGATTGCAAGAATTTACTAAATTCTTTGACCCAAAAATTAATCAACCAGGTTTAGGTCGTGAGATTCAAATGGATACTAAGGTAATTGCCACTAGGGTTAATTTAGTAGAACAGCAACAAGATGCTGTGAATAAGGTAATTAAAACGGTACTATCCTAAATAATTAGCTGGATAATAAAAAGCACTATCAATTTGATAGTGCTTTTTATTATTAAATTTAATTGTAAATGATAACTGGTTCATGTTTGCTTATATTGCTCCATACGTGTTTGACTTCACTAGGTTTAATATTAACACAACCATGTGATCCACCACGTAAGTATGCTCTCTTACTCCAATCGCTACGCCAACTGGCATCATGAAAGCCACAACCACTTAAGGTGAATGGCATCCAATACTTAACTGGAGAAGCATATTTAGAGCCATCGTTGTTACGGCCACGTAAAGTTGCAGGAGATTGCTTATAATGAATGTACCAGACCCCTTCAGGTGTTACATTTGATTTGTTGCCAACTTTAGTTCCAGTAACAATGTCGTTTAAATGAACGGCAAGTTTACCATTTTTTACAACCCATAGTTCTTGTTTTTTTAAGGAAACTACAATATAGTTATTACCAATGCCATGATTAGTTTTACCGTATCCTAAACCATACGTGCTGTATCCTAAGCCATAAATATAATCTTTTCCATCTAAAGTTTTTGTCCCGTTTAAAAATGCCTGCTCAACAGCGGACTGGGCCTTCTTTACATAGATTCCCCAACCATAACTTTGATTTTTCACTGTAATTTTTTTACCAGATACTTGATTCCTAGTTGGGACAGCGAAGGTATAGTTTTGGTGGATTGTTGAAACAGCACGGTCAATTTTATTTAGTTCAGCTACTAAGTTTTCGGAATTAGTAAAAGTATACTTCCCCTGCTTAAAGACGGCCTGATTAATTAGTTTTTTGGCTTCTAATTTATATGTTTTATTGGCAACTTTATAATTGACAATAGCGTCACTTACCGTTTGCATTTTTTTGTTAGCAGTATCTAACTCATTATTGGCAAATATGTAGTTCTGTTTACTCGGCATAGTAGTGTGTTGCTTTTTAAAAAAATTTGTTACTTGTTGTTTGTTAATTGTATCAATATTTGGGTCTCGTTCAGTGGAAACCTTGCCTTTTTCCAATACAATGACATTGTTTGCTTGTTTATTTATTTTTTTAGTAGCTTTGTTAATGGTTAACTTACCAACTTTTACGCCATAGATATTTACATTTGGATTAAAATGAGTCGTAGCAAACTTTTTAGCTTGCTCTTGTGCGGCAATATGGTTGTTATATGAAATAACTCCAAAAATAACGGCAAAGATTAATATAAATCCTGCCATGACTAAGTAAATATTATTGCGATTATTGTGTTTTTTTAGTTTTTTTCTTGATTGCATAAATTCACTCACTCTATAAACATAATTTTCAAAAGTAGTCGCAAATACATTTTATCATCTATTGTAGTAGTAGTAAAACATTAGGAGGGAATAATGAAAGATACTGAGCCCTTAGTCTTTGATTTCAAACTTGCTCAAGGGAAACCTAATTCTTACCAAACAATGGTAATTAATGATAGTTGTCCATTTTGCAAAGTAGATAATTTAAAAGATATCTATGTTCAAAAAGGTGAAATGATTTGGCTGCACAATAAATTTCCCACTCTCCAAGATACAACGCAGACAATTATCATTGAATCTGGTGATCATTGCGGTGATATTACAACTTATTCGTGTAAGTATAACCGAGAATTGCTGAATTTTGCTTTAGAATGTTTTCGCGATATGAATAAACAACAGTTTAACTCAGTTTTATGGTATAAAAATTTTGGCCCTGCTGCTGGTGGTTCATTGGTTCATCCCCACATGCAAATTGTGGGACTAAAGCATAAAAATGGTTATAAGTATATTTCAGCAAGTAATTTTAGTGGCATCTCATTATTTGCTAGTAGTCATGTAGAAGTAAATATTGCCACGCAGCCAGTTCAAGGATATATTGAAATAAATATAAATTTACTTAGTTTAGCAGCAATTGATTTATGGGCTGATTGGATTCAAATAGCAGCAAAATATCTCTTAACTGAATTATCAAATGGACGGTGTAAATCTTATAATTTGTTTTTTTATCCCCGAAATGATAATGGTATATGTGCTAAATTAATTCCACGCTTTGTCACATCGCCTTATTTTGTTGGATACAAATTATCCCAAGTAGATGATAATGAAAAGCTGACCGAAGAAGCAGCAAAATTAAAAAAATTTTTTATTATGAATCGGTCACATTAGATAAAGCGTAGTTTTTACTAAATATAATAAAATATGAGATTATTGTTGGTAAATTAAGTGAATTATGAATGATGTGATTATTTTGAGGAGAAAAAATGCAGAGAAAACAAACCAGAAATTTAGCAATTACTGCTTTATTTGTAGCAATTTTTTTGCTTCAAACTTTTGTGCCCAATATTGGTTATATTAGGATATTACCAGCCTTGCCGGCAATAACTACTGCCCCTTTAACAGTTGCTATTTATTCTTTATTAATGGGCCCCAGAGCTGGTGCCATCTTTGGCTTATTTTGGGGCGGACTTCGGCTTTGGTTAGCTATTACTCAACCAGGGGATATGGTCAGTTTGATGCTATTTCGTAATCCTATTATTGCAGTGCTTCCTAGTGTATTGGCTGGATTGTTTTCGGGTATGATTGGGCAGGCATTTGCACAAAAATCTAGCAGAATTAAAGAATTAAGTTATATAGGTGCCGGTGCGATAGCTTCTTTAACTAATACAATTATGGTTATTTTATTGACTAGTATTATTTTCATGCCCAATTCTACCCAACTCATTGGTTATCTGGGGAATTTCGGCCGTAATATACCATTAATTGAGGTGCTGTTTCTTGCATTAGGTCTGAATGGGTTAGTCGAAATGATTTTTACGGCCATTGTAACGCCAATAGTTGTTTCACCGCTATTAAAAGTTTTACATCGGCTTAGTTAATGCTTTAAAAATATTTTTTCAAAGGGTCTTTCACAAAAGAAAGGCTTTTTTTTATTAATTTATTGACAAATTTTACCGATTATATTATTGTATTAGATTATTAATACAATAATGAGGTTAAAATAATGACAACTATTCTACAAGTGGATCATGTGACCAAGGTCTATGGCCAATCGGGTGAAAAACAATATCGAGCATTAAGACAAATTGATTTTACAGTTGATGCTGGTGAATTTGTAGCAATTATGGGGGCTTCTGGGTCAGGGAAAACCACTTTACTTAATATGCTGTCAACGCTAGATCAGCCTACTTCTGGTCATGTTTTTATTGACGGTCAAGATAATAGTGAACTTAAGGGCGATAAATTAGCCAACTTTCGTAGCCAGAAGATAGGTTTTATTTTTCAAGATTTTAATTTATTAGAAAATTTGACCAATGAAGAAAATATTGCCTTACCACTATCTCTGCAGGGGGTGACAGTTAAGCAGATTAATCTTTTGGTTGAACGAATTGCTACCAGATTGAAGATCAATCCAATTTTGGCTAAATATCCAGCAGAAATATCTGGTGGTCAAAAACAGCGAGTAGCAGCAGCTCGGGCTTTAGTACATAATCCGGCGATTTTGTTAGCTGATGAACCAACGGGTGCACTAGATTCAAAAAGTGCCAGAGAATTACTTGAGACAATGGCAGACTTAAACCAAAATGATCAAGTAACCACTTTAATGGTTACGCATGACCCATTTGCTGCTAGTTTTGCTAGTCGTATTTTATTTATTAAGGATGGAAAAATTGGTAATCAATTAGTTAAGGCTGATCAATCTCGAAAGCAGTTTTATCATTTATTAATTGATCAATTGGAAACAGGTGAATTATGATTTGGAAATTATCTTTAACAGGAATTAAGAAACGTTTTAAAGATTACTTAGTACTGTTTTCTGGTTTAATTGTTTCCAGCATGATTTTTTATATGTTCTTATCTATTGCTACTAATCCAGCTTTTCTTGCACATGATGTGAAAGTAGAAACGAGTATTGTAAAATTTATCTTTGCTTTTGGAATCATTCTTTTAGTACTTGTTACACTTTTATATTTAATTTATGCTAATTCATTTTTGCTGAGTATGCGTGAACATGATTATGGTATGTTTATGATGTTAGGTGCAAAAGGTAAGCGTGTCGGCTTAATTGTTTTTTTGGAAACATTTTTTACGGGCATCTTGGCTACGGGAATTGGAATCCTTCTTAGCTTTGGGTTAACATCAGTTATTAGCAACTTATTAATTAGTAAGCTTAAACTGGCAATTCTTCATTTTCAGGTAATATTACCAAGTGCTATTTTAGGAACAATAGGCTTCTTTATCGCTGTTTTCCTTTTTTGTTCTCTAAGGAATGTTCATAAATTAATTCGTACGCCGCTTATTAGATTATTAACTGAGAATCAGCAGCCAGTTAAATTAAAAAGGCAACCACTAATTCGCCTAATTGAAACAATTTTAGGTATTATTTTATTAGCTGTAGGCTACCATGTTATGTCTTTGCCTTCTAGACAAGTTCATATCATTATTTCTACGGGATTCGTTACGATAGTTTCAGGTTCATATTTTATTTTTGCTGGCTTTTTCAATCTAATTATAACTTTTTTGAGTAGGAAGAAAAATTTTGCTTATCATGGTTTGCGTATTTTTACTTTGGGGCAATTGAAATTTCGTTTGTATGAGTATACGCGAATTTTAACTTTAATTTCGCTGCTTTTTGCGTTAGCCCTTGGTGCAATTACTGTGGGTTTAAATTTTGATACAGTAAAAGAAGTCGCTAAGCAAAGTACCTATTATGATTCAGTTGTAGTCAGCGGTAAGCCAGAAGTTAAAAAAGAAGTCGCTAAACTAAATATTCAGGCAAAACAAACTTATAATTATAAGGAAACAAAGCGATATCTTTATTTTAAGCAAACTCAGTTTAAAGATAATCCGCTTAAAGAGCTCAAATTTTATCTAAAAAATGAGCAGCCGTTATATAAAGTACAAAAATTACCGACACATGAATTAGCGCATTCGGGTACTGCTGCTAATAATAATCTGAAAGATATGTTAATTAATGGCAGCGAGAAAAAAATTCGCTTGGTTTCACAAACTAAATGGCAAAGGCTACAAGGTAAGCGTAGATTTATAACTTTACTGAATGTTAAAGATTTTGATTATGATTATCCAATATTATTGCGAATTCAAAAATTGCAGTTACATGAAAACCCAAAGTATTCCGCGATTTATGATAGAAGTAAGCCAAATAATTATCAGCTACTAATTAATTTAGCTAGTGGGTTTGAATTTATGGGCTTTTTCTTAGGGATTGCTTTTTTAACTATGCTTGCTTCAACTTTAATGTTTAAGGTTTTGAATGAAGCTAATAGGGATAAGGCCCGTTATCAAATGTTGAATAAAATTGGAATTAGAAAGCAAATACTTAAACAGTCAATTAACTATGAAATTGGGACTTTATTTTTATTGCCAGCTAGTTTGGGAATAATCGACGTTTTGTTTGGTTTACAACTTTTCCGCAGTTTATTACCAGATCCGTATCATAATATCTGGCTACCATTTATAATTTTTGGCATTTTATACTTGTTATATTATCTTTTGACCGTCAAGTTATATAAAAAAGTGGTATTGGATTATAAATAAAGCGTATCTAAAAAGGTAACATATCATGTTACCTTTTTTAGATAGCAAAAAATAATTTAATATTTAAAAATAACTTGACAATATAATAATTATTACTTATAATTCTAAATATTAAATTAAAATTATTGGAGGTTACTTTAATGAAAACTAAATATTTTAATATTCAACCAAACATTGGAGTAATTGCCATCATAAAATTAGTAGCCGTGTTGATTATTTGCTGTAGGACTTAATTCAAAAGAAATTACTAGTGTAGTTTAAGTTTGTTAAGTCCTTGTTTGCATTTTATGAATGGGGCTTAACTAACAAATTAATTAAGCCTCATTCAGTTCAATGAATGAGGTTTTTTGATGGCTAACAGTCAATAAAAAGGAGAAAAAATGAAAAAAATTAAAAGAATACTGGGTTTGATAACGCTAGCAGCCATGATGCTAACGGGTTGTAGTATTGCCAAAAACAATAACAGTAGTGGAACTCACCAAGACAAGGAGACAATTAAAATTGGTGTCAATATGGAACTGTCCGGCGCAACTGCTGGTTATGGAACTGCAGAAAAGCAGGGTATTCAATTGGCTGCTTCTGAGATAAATAAAGCTGGCGGAATTAATGTTAATGGGCATAAGAAAAAAATTAAGCTAATTATTCACGATAATAAATCTTCAATTGCTACGTCTGCTTCTGTAGGGACTCAATTGGCTACTAAAGATAAGGTAGCAGCAATTGTTGGCCCAGCAACCACTAATGCTGGTACAGCACAAATTCCTAATATTACTAAGGCGGCAGTTCCTTTTATTAGTCCATCTGCAACTGATCCAAGTTTTACCCTACAAAAAAATGGTAAAGTCCATCCTTATGTGTTTCGGACTTGTTTTCAAAATAATATCCAAGGTGAAAATGCTGCCAAGTTTGTGACAAATAAATTAAAAGCGAAGAAAGTAGCAATCTATGCAGATAATTCAAGTGATTATGGTACTGGCTTAGCCAAAGCTTTTAAAGAAACATATAAAGGGAAAATAGTTGATAGTCAAACTTATTCAGCGGGCGATAAAGACTTTAATGCAGTGTTAACTTCTTTTAAAGCTAAAGGCATCGATGCTATTTATGTGCCGGGCTACTATACTGAAGTTGGTTTAATCATTAAACAAGCCCGGCAAATGGGGATTAAGGTACCAATTATTGGGGGCGATGGAATGGTCGACCCTAAGCTTGCGCAGATTGCTGGTGCGCAAAATGCAACTAATATCTATTACACTACACCGTTTTCAACCCGCTTAGCAGCAAAAAATCCAGTCGCAGTGAAATTTATGATTGCCTTTAAGCAGCGTTACAAGGTGGGTACTTCAGCTTTTTCAGCTTTAGCCTATGATGCGGTTTATATGATTAAGACGGCTATTGAAGAGCAAAAATCTGATGATTCGACTAAGCTGACTAAAGGATTAGCTAATATAAAAGATTTCAATGGCGTTACAGGCAAGATTACAATTAATAAGACACACGATCCAGAAATGCCAATTGCAATTGAAGAGATGACTAATGGAAAAGTAAGTAATTCATTTAGTGTTAAGTAAGATTAAAGCAAAGTTAAAGGAGTGATTAGTTTGCAAACTTTTCTTCAACAAATTATCAATGCACTATCACTAGGATCAATCTATGCCTTGTTGGCCTTAGGGTACAGTATGGTCTACGGGATTATTAAATTAATTAATTTTGCTCACGGTGATATTTATATGCTTGGCGCATTTACAGCCTACTTTGTAATTAATATCTGGCACTTTAATTTTATAACTGCTCTTTTGGCAGCAATGGTAATTAGTGCACTTTCAGGGGTATTGATTGAGTATTTTGCTTATCGACCATTACGTAAATCACCGCGTATAGCAGTTTTGATTACAGCTATTGGGGTTTCCTTTTTACTCGAAAACGGAATGTCGTATTTAGTGGGTTCAAACGCACGTAGTTTTCCACAAGTAATTGCCCAGGTTAACTACAGTATTGGGGGTATTTTAATCTCTAATATTCAGATTTTAATTTTAGGGATTGCTTTAATTTTAATGGTTTTATTGCAACTAATTATTAAAAAAACTAAAATGGGTCGCGCAATGCGGGCTGTTTCGGTTGATCCAGATGCAGCTGAACTAGTTGGTATCAATGTTAACCAGACAATTTCGTTTACTTTTGCATTAGGATCAGCATTAGCAGGCGCAGCCGGAATTTTAATTGGAATGTACTATAATTCAATTGACCCGCTTATGGGAATGACACCGGGCATTAAAGCCTTTGTAGCTGCTGTTTTAGGTGGGATAGGTTCAGTTCCAGGGGCAGCTTTCGGTGGCTTTTTAATCGGAATTTTAGAAACACTTTTCCAATCAGTTGGACTGTCTGCGTATAAGGATGCAGTTGTGTACCTAGTATTGATTGTAATTTTGCTCTTTTTACCAGCGGGTATTTTTGGCAAAAATATTAAAGAAAAGGTCTAGGTGGCAAGATGAGAGCAAATTGGAAATATAGGTTATCATGGCTAATAATGATGATTGTCGGTTTTTACTTAATTAATATCTTAATTATGGTTGGCGTGATTGATAGTTTTATTGAGAATATGCTGGTAATGATTGGTATTAATATTATCTTAGCGACTGGACTTAACTTAATTATTGGTTTTAGTGGGCAATTTTCACTGGGGCACGCCGGCTTTATGGCAATTGGTGCTTATACTACTGCAATTATTACGCAACATTTTGACAGTGAATTGGGTTTTATTATCTCGCTTATCGTGGGAATAGTACTAGCAAGTATCATTGCCCTAATTGTAGGTACAGCAACTTTTATTCGACTCAAAGGTGATTATTTAGCAATCGCTACTTTAGGTGTGGCGGAAATTATTCGTAATATAATTAATAATTTAAAAATTACTGGTGGCTCAGCTGGGATGTTCAATATTCCCCCACTAAGTTCATGGCCAACCGTTTATATCATGGTTTGTTTAACAACAATTGTTTTATTAAACTTTATTCGTTCGCGAAATGGTCGAGCAATTAAAGCGGTACGTGAAGATGAACTTGCTGCCGAAGCAATGGGAATTAATACAACAAAGTGGAAAGTGGAAGCCTTTATTCTAGGTGGAGCTACAGCAGCGATTGCTGGCAGTATGCAAGCTGCATACGTTCAAACAATTTCTCCTTCTAATTTTGGTATTATGGAATCTATTTCAATTCTAGTAATCGTTGTTCTAGGTGGTGTAGGCAGTATGACGGGAACATTTTTAGCCGCGATTGTTTTAGGAATTTTGGATACAGTCTTACAAAATTTTGGTGCACTTCGGATGGTTATTTATGCTATTGCCCTTATTTTAATTATGCTCTTTAAGCCATCTGGACTTTTAGGTAACTGGGAATTTTCTTTTAAAAAAATTATACCGACTAATAAGAAAGAGAGGGACTAGGGCATGGAACACTTATTGCAAGTTGAGCATGTGGTTCGTAAATTTGGCGGATTAACAGCTGTTGATGATGTATCGCTTTATCTGAATGAACATGAATTGGTTGCTCTAATTGGACCTAATGGTGCCGGTAAGACCACCTTATTTAATTTATTGACGGGCATGGTTCCAGCAACTAGTGGCGTTATAGATTTACAAACTAATAAGCAAAAATATGATTTGACTCATAAAAATGCAACGCAAATTGCTGATTTAGGCTTGTCGCGTACTTTTCAAAATATTAGACTATTTAAAAATTTATCAGTAATGGAAAATGTTTTAACAGCGATGACTAGTAAGTATAAAGAAGGGTTCATGACAGCTGTTTTACGCTTGCCTAGTTTTTACAGAACCGAACAAGAAATGAAAAGTGAAGCGCATCAATTATTGAAAATTTTTGACTTATCCGCTGAGGAACAAACGTTAGCTAAAAATTTACCTTATGGGATACAACGGCGTCTAGAAATAGTTCGCGCTCTAGCAACACATCCCCAAATTCTCTTTTTAGATGAGCCAGCAGCTGGAATGAATCCAGAAGAAACAGCAGATTTAACCGATTTGATTAAATATATCCAAGAGCAGTTCAAAATTACTGTATTGTTAATTGAACATGATATGTCATTGGTAATGAATTTAGCGCAAAGAATTTATGTGCTTGATCAAGGGAAAGTTTTAGCATCTGGAGAGCCGGCGCAAATTAAAGCAAATCCTCAAGTGATTAAGGCATATTTGGGAGAAGGTGCTGATTAGATGGCAATGTTAGAAGTTCAAAACTTATCTGTAAACTATGGTGTCATTCAAGCTGTTAAAGGAGTTAGCTTTAATATTAATCAAGGTGAAATTGTGACCCTGATTGGGGCAAATGGTGCAGGAAAAACGACAATAGTTAAGACTATTTCTGGTTTGTTAAAGCCCAAAAGTGGGGAAATTATTTATCAAGGAAATGAAATTCACCGTAATAAAGCCCCCCAAATTGTCCAAGCCGGTATTTCACAAGTTGCGGAAGGTCGTCATATTTTTGCTGGCATGACCGTAATGGAAAATTTACAGCTAGGTGCTTTCTTACAAAAAAATCGCACCGAAATTGAACATAGTTATGCTGAAATTTTTGAAAAGTTTCCTATTTTGAAAAAAAGACGTAATCAAGATGCAGCAACATTATCTGGTGGCGAGCAGCAGATGTTAGCAATTGGGCGCGCGTTAATGGTTAAGCCTAAGCTACTCTTACTAGATGAACCTTCAATGGGGTTATCCCCTTTGTTTATTCAAAAAATTTTTGCAATTATTAAGGAATTAAATGAAAAAGGAACGACAATTTTATTGATCGAGCAAAATGCTAAGCAAGCTTTAGCGATTGCTGATCGCGGGTATGTTTTGGCTACGGGCACGATTCAGTTGTCTGGAACGGGGCAGGAACTACTTACTAATCCTGAAGTACAAAAAGTTTACTTTGGCGGCTAGTTATTTTTGCAAATAGCCAAATAATCTAAAAAACCAGGGCAATTATGTCCCTGGCTTTTTAGATTTTCATTTTATTATATGAAATAACTTTTTGACTTGAATCAGTCATATGCATGATGGTGATTGATGCGTTGCGTGGTCCGACACTAATATCATAATCCCCAAAGCGTGCGGCAATACTGCGAATTGTAAAACCATGGGTAACCAGCAAAATATTTTCTGCACCATCAAGTTGATGGATTAGTTTAAGGCCCTGATCAAGTCTTGACCAATATTCTTTAGCATTTTCTGCTTCGTGAAAGGGATCAGCTTCTTTAATCCAATCCTTGATGGTGTCAATCGATTCGTTTTTAAAAATGTCATAATGGTTCTGATAGCCATGTGGTCCACCAATCATTTGCCAAGCCATATCTGTATCCATGCCTTCGAAATAGCCATAAAATTGTTCACGAAATAAGGGTGTTGCTAGATGTTGAATTTCGTCGTGATTAATGTTGTGCTTAATAATAAAATCGCAGGTATCATTAGCTCGTTTTAAATCACTAGATAAGGCAATATCAAAGGGGATATTTTTAAGTATTTCACCTGCATGTTCGGCTGTGGCAACACCTGTTTTGGTTAGCGGTGTATCACACCATCCTTGCATTTTATTATAACGATTTATATAAGTTTGACCGTGGCGTATAATGTAGATTCTTTTCATGATTCTTTCCTTGCACTTTTAATTATTTATGATAGAGTTTTTTGGCATTGGCAATATCAATTGGCTCGATGGGATAAAGTGACTGGGTAGGATACATTACTGATTTTTTTATATTGTTATGTTTAAGACCAATTGCATGACCTAATTCGTGCTCAACTGTATTGACAATCCGATCATAATTATAATAGTAATTAGAAAAGTTTTGTAAATAATAGATATTTAAGTTAACAGCTGCTTCATATAGAAAGCCAGTTTTAAGATAATATTGAAAGGTGGTAAAACCGGCATAGTTAGTGTAGGGATGATATACCTGACTAATTGTAATGTCGGCCTTTTTCTTATTTTTAGTTTTACTGAATGTAAAGACTCTAGTTCTATTCCATGCACTAATTGCATCATTAGTGGCAGAAATCATGTCTGGATTATCATTTAAATCGATGTAAACTTTGGCTCTAGGCTTTTGCCAACGCCAGTGATTGCCGGTAACGGCTTTAGTTTTACTATTTTTACTAGTCTGCTTTGACTTTCGCGCATAAACAACCTGGCTATTGCATTTAATAATTGATAAACTTTCATCAAAAATAAAATTGCTCAAAATTATCACAGTCATGAGCGCACAAGTTAATTTGACTAGAAAATAGTTAAAACTTTTCATATTACTCAACTCCAATTTACTTTAAATAAAAAATGCCAATGCTATTAATCAAATTATAAACATAATTAGATTAACTTTCATGATTTTTCATATTTTTTACAAATAAACTAAAGAATTATATATTAATCCGATTTCATGTTAAAATAATATGCAAGTTTTGAGAAAATAGGTGACCTTATGACAAATGCGATGGATGATAAAGAGTTTGAACAAAATCATCTCAAACAAATTTTAAAAATGATTAGAGCCAAAAAGTCTGAATTGTCTTCATCAATAAAATCTGCTGCGGGAGAAGCTAAGGAACTTAATTCTCACTTTTATGATGATGTAAAATTAGATTATGATGGTTATTCTACGTCAATGGAAACAGCCTTGTCTATTCATCAGCAGCAGCAATTGCTTGATGAACGTGAAAACGCTTGGCAACATGCGGCTAAACAGTTGGGAATTGTGCAAAAGCTAGAGAAGCGACCTTATTTTGCGCGCGTAGATTTTAAAGAAAATGGCCAACAATTAGAGACTATTTATATTGGGTTGAGTTCATTTGCAGATAAGGACAACCATTTTTTGATTTATGACTGGCGTGCACCAATTTCTTCAATTTATTATGATGGTAAGTTGGGGCAGGTTTCTTACATGTCACCTGAAGGTGAAATTACAGTTGAAATGAGTAAAAAACGCCAGTTTATGATTGAAGACGGTAAGATTATCAACATGTTTGATACCGATGAATCAATTGGTGATCAGATGCTTTTAGAGGTACTAGGGGAAAAATCTAGTACGCAAATGAAATCAATTGTTACAACAATTCAGCGCGAACAAAACAAAATTATCAGAAATACTAGCGCGGATTTACTTTTTGTTCAAGGAGCAGCTGGTTCAGGTAAAACATCAGCTATTTTACAAAGAATTGCCTATTTGCTATATCGTTATCGTGGTAATTTGAAAAGTAGTGATGTCATTATGTTTAGCCCTAATCAGTTGTTCAATGACTATATTAAAAACGTATTACCCGAAATGGGTGAACAAAATATGGTTCAAATGACCTATTGGCAATTTGTGGCTAGACGCTTACCAGGCATGGAGGTAGAGAATTTATTTGACCAGTTTGAAGATCAGGTTGCTGATTCGGCAATTAGTCGTTTGAAAGATTCGGCGCACTTTTTTAAGCTGATGACTCATTATGCTAAATATCTTAATCAACATGGGGTCGTTTTTAAAAATATCTATTTTCGTAATCAAAAGCGTCCTTTTTTTGATAAAGAAAAAATCGGCGAAATTTATTATTCATTCAACGAAAATTATAATTTAAGTAATCGAATTGACGCAACACGTGAAGAATTAATTAAGCTTCTTAATCGAAAGATTAATACTGAAGCTAAGAAAAATTGGGTGGCAGAAGAAATTCAAAATTTAAGTCGTGAACAATTAATGCAATTATACGATCATCCAGATCAAGAATTTGAATCAGAAGAAAAAGAAGAAAAATTCTTAAGCCGAAAAATTGTAATTAAGTCCTTAAATAAGGTGTTTCAGCAGATTAAGCGCAATAATTTTATTAACATGCGTTTACAATATCTCAATTTCTTACGGGCGGTCCCTAAAATGACTGATTTATCCAAGTGGGGAATTAGTTTAGCCGATTGGTCTAAGCATATTCTAAGTGTAAAAGAAAGTTTTACTAAGCATTATATCCATATGAATGATGTTTCAGCATATCTTTACTTATATGATTTGTTAACGGGACGACATGTTGACTATGAAATGCGCTATGCTTTTATTGATGAGATTCAAGACTATACTCCCTTCCAATTATGTTATTTGAAATATAACTTTCCACGGGCCAAATTTACCATGTTGGGTGATCTGAATCAGGCTATTTTTACTAAAGATGAGAGTAGCACTTTGCTGAAACAAATTAGTAATTTATTTGATCCTAAAAAAACCACTGTGGTGCAGTTGACTAAGTCATATCGATCAACCAAACAATTAACGGACTTTACTAAGCAAGTTTTGCGTCAAGGTGAGAAAATTGAATCGTTTAATCGACAAGGGCCAAAACCTACTCTGTGGCAAAGGTCAGATAGTGAAGCTATCCATGTCTTAACCGAAATTCTTAAGCAAAATAACATAGATAGACTGACTACGGCAATTATTACGAAAGATTTAGCTAGTGCGCAAGTTGTTGCTCAAAAATTAAAAGCCAATGGAACTAAAGCAGTTTTGATTGCTACAGCCAATCAGCGGTTAGTTGATGGTACGTTAGTCATTCCATCCTATCTGGCCAAAGGCTTAGAATTTGATGCCGTAATTATGTGGGATGCTTCAAAGGATAATTATCATAAGCTTGATGAAACACAACTAGTTTATACAATAACGTCACGGGCAATGTATAAGCTTGATATTATTTATACGGGTGAAAAAAGTCCCTTGCTCGATGTTGATCAACATACTTATATTGAAAAGTAGGTAGCATAAATGATAGATAGGAAAGATTTTTCATTTAAAAAAATTGCTGATATGTCTGGACGTGAAATGTTTTGTATTGAACGCTTACGCGCAGATACATTTGTTTGTGAACAAAAAATTATTGATTCCGAACTTGACGATCAGGACCTAGAGGCAATTCATGTTTTTCTTTTGAATCAAAAACAAACTAGGGCATTAGCGGTTTGTCGTATTTTTGTAGAAAATAATAAGTGGATGCTAGGTCGAGTTGCTGTTGATAGTAATTTACGTGGGCAACATCTTGGTGCAGAAATGATGGCGCAAGTACATAAATACTTAAGACAAAAGGGGATAAGCCAATTATATTGTCATGCCCAGCTGCAGGCTAAGCCTTTTTATGATTCTTTGGGCTATCAGGCACAAGGTGATGTATTTGATGAAGCTGGTGTAAAACATATTATGATGTATTACAATTTATAAATAAAAACTCGTATATCGATACGAGTTTTTATTTTGGAAAGAAACTATTCTATAAGACTATTCAGTTTTAGTTAATGTTTTAGCCTTTTAGAATGGGGTACTGTTTTTGTTTTATAATAGAATAAAATAAATTTAGGGAAGCATATTAATGAAAAATTATTTACGTTTTAAGCGGGACGAATGGGCGGCATTATCCCCTGAAAGCAAAGTCCAAGTCACACCGGAAGAACTTACAAAAATCAAATCCTTAGGTGACGTTATCAATTTAACTGATGTTCAAGAAATTTATAGTACATTAGTTTCATATCTTTATTTAATGTATCAAGAAAAATGTTCCTTACAGCAAAAGCAACGTGAATTTTTATTGCAAAAGGTGGATACTGCACCGTTTATTATTGGTATTTCTGGATCAGTTGCGGTTGGTAAATCCACTATAGCTCGCCTTTTACAGATACTCTTAAGCCGAACGTATCCTAGTTTAAAGGTGCACTTAATGACGACAGATGGCTTTATTTACTCTAATCGCGAATTAAAAAGACGTAATTTGTTTGAACGCAAGGGTTTTCCCGAAAGCTATGATATGAACCTACTTAGTGATTTTCTGCAAGATGTATTAGGTGGAAAAAAGGAAATAGCTTACCCATTGTATTCGCAAGAGTTAAGTGATATTGTTCCAGGTAAGTATGGTCATGTAAAACGACCTAATATTCTGATTATTGAAGGTATTAATACTTTGCAATTACCAACTAATGGTCAAATTGTAACTAGTGATTTTTTCGACTTTTCGATTTATGTTGATGCACAAGAAGAATTAATTGAAAAATGGTTTATGCAGAGGTTTATTCGGGTGTTAGAACTTAATAAAAATAATCCAGATAATTTTTATTACAAAATGGCCAATGGTCCACGGCAAGATGCTTTGCAACTGGCACAAGATACATGGCAGATGGTCAATTTGGTTAATTTGCGCGAATATATAGCTCCGACTAAACAGCGTGCAGGCTTGATTTTACATAAAACAGCTGGTCATATTATTGATCAAATTTATCTTAAACAAATCTAGCTTATGAAGTTTAATTATCAAGGAGAATATAATGTTAATTTTGACAAAAAATGATATTGAAATGTGTTATTCAATAAAAGATTGTATCAGTGCAGTACAGGATGCCTTTGAATATTTTTCTGCAGGCAAGGTTGATGTTCCCCTAAGAACCCAAATTGTTAAAAGTAACGGTAAAGATAGTTTTTTATGTATGCCAGCTTTTTGTGAAGCATATAATGCTGCTTGTGTAAAAGTTCTAAATATGTTTCCCGAAAATATTAATAAGGGTAGACCCTCGATAAATGCCCAAGTATTAAATATTGATACTAAAACTGGCGAAATTAATGCAATTTTGGATGGTAATTATGTGACACAATTACGAACGGGCGCTGCATCTGGTGTTGCTCTAAAATACCTTGCTAAAAAAGATTGCCATAAGGGAGCCTTAATTGGGACAGGTGGTCAAGCTACTACGCAGTTAGAAGCAATGTTGCTTATGTGCAAGCCAGCATTAGTTCAAGTTAGTGATTTAGATTTTGCAAGAGCAACAAGATTTGCACAAGAAATGCAGCAAAAATTTGCTAAATATCAGACTAAAATTATGGCGGTTGAATCAGCTAATACTGCAATTAAAGATGCTGATGTTATTATTTCAGTGACGCCTTCAACTACACCGGTTTATGATGCTAGCTATATTAAAGCAGGCGCAACTATTTGCGGTGTAGGTTCTTATCAGCCACAGATGGAGGAAACTCCAGCGGAGTTAGTAACTAGGGCTGATAAAATTTATTTTGATTCGCAAGCGGCAGTTTTAGCTGAATCTGGTGACTTGATTATTCCTTTAAATAAGGGGTTAATTTCGCAAGCCAAGCTTACTGGCGAAATCGGTCGTGTAATTAGTGGCGAACTTGTAGGACGTGAAAATGATCAAGAAGTAATTTTCTTTGAAACAGTAGGAATAGCTGCGCAAGATTTAATGACGGTTAAAACAATTTATCAAAAAGCTGTTGAGCAAAAAATTGGTAGTAAGCAAAATTGATTATATTAAAGAAGTAAAAATAGTAAAAAGTAAAGTAGTTAATGTCTGCCATAATTTAACTATTTTTGTAGCGAGAAGGACAAGTTTGCTATAATTAATTAGATGAGTAAGATTTATTTATGATTGATTAAAAAACTTATATTGCCTCCAGCGGGGACTTAGTTATTTTTAGTCATTTCTAATTAAGCATTTAAGGAGTAAAAAATTGGTACAGGCAATTAATTTGAAAAAGGGTATGGTTTTTAATCAGGATGGTAAGTTGATACGGGTCTTAAAAGCTAACCATCACAAACCAGGTAAAGGAAATACCGTTATGCAAATGGATTTGCGTAATATTGAAAGTGGAGCAGTAGTTCATAAAACAATGCGACCAACGGAAAAGGTTGAACTAATTGATATTACTAAAAAAAATGCCCAGTTTTTGTATAATGAAGGGGATACTTATACCTTTATGGATTCAGAAACTTACGAACAGTATGAAGTTACTAGTGAAAAATTGGGTGACGACAAGCTTTACTTAATTCCTAATATTCAAGTGCAACTTGAATTTGCTAACGATAGTAACCTTCTAGGGGTCGAACTTCCAGCAACAGTAGTAATGAAGGTAGTGCATACAGAACCTGGAATTAAGGGTGCCACAGTCACTGGTACAGGTAAACCAGCAACTATGGAAACTGGTCTAGTTGTGCAAGTTCCTGATTTTATTAAAGATGGAGAAGAATTGGTAATTAATACGGCTGAAGGTGTATATAAGTCAAGAGCTGAAGTTGGAAAATAATCTTTGATATAGATTGGTTATTTTAATAATAGCGCTTGCATAAAATAATATTTTAGGTATAATTATATATATAAAATATTAAAAATGGATTGTTACTCTTTGAGGCATTACCATTAGATGAAGTACTTCGTGTGCTTCCTAATTAGTAGTGTTTTAAAGAGTTTTTTGTTTTGGAGGAAAATTTTGTTTAAATTTTTAAAGAAAAAAAAGCGAGAATTTAAAATAACAGCACCGGCTTCGGGGACCTTAATCAACCTTTGCGATGTGCCTGATCCTGTTTTTTCACAAAAACTAATGGGTGATGGTTTCGCAGTTAAATTGAATAAAGATGAGGAAATTATTCATGCTCCGATAGAGGCAAAAGTTGTCTCCTTACCTGAAAGTAAGCATGCAGTTGGATTAGTTACTGCTGATGGTGATGAAATATTGCTTCATATTGGAATTGATACGGTCAATTTAAAAGGGCAAGGGTTTACGGCTAAGGTTAGACAAGGTGACAAAGTTAAGCAGGGGCAAGCACTTATTAGGTTAGATCGTGATATTTTAGCTAAAGAAAAAGCAGATTTAACAACGATGGTTATTTTAACTAAGCTAGATTCTAATCATCAAAATTGGGATTTTGTTAAAGAATTTGGTGACCAAATAACTGAACAAGATGAAGTAATTAGGCAATAACATTTATGTAATTTAGGGGACGCTAATGCAAGTTATTAAAAAAATTAATAATAACGTGGCAATTTGCTTAGATCAAAATCATGATGAATTGGTAGCATTTGGTAGAGGAATAGGTTTTCCAAAAATTCCATATGAATTAACCGACCTGAGCAAAATAAGAATGACTTTTTATCGTATTGATACATACAATTTCAAGTTGATGAAAGAAATTCCTGAAAATATTTTAGATGTAAGTGCGGAAATTATTCAAAAAGCTCAAGCTGTACTTAAACATGATTTGAATCAAAATATTCTTTTTAGTTTAGCTGATCATATCAATTTTGCTATTAAGCGTTCAAAAAATAATATTAAAGTTAACTACCCTTTTTCTTACGACATTCGTTCATTTTACCCTAAGGAATATCAAATAGGGGAACTAGCTTTAAAGTTAATCAAAAACAAGTTAGATATTCAGTTACCGCTAGAAGAAAAAATTGCAATTGCTATGCACTTTATTAATTCACAAGTAGTGACTACATTACAGTTAAGCGAATCAAGCTTCAACTCCATTGCTGAATTAGCAATTAAAGAAGTTGAAAAACAATTTGATTTAAAAATTGATTGCAATGACTTTATTTATAACAGGTTTGTGACACATTTAAGATATTATTTGAAGCGGCTTGAAAGCAATGAACAAATTAATGATGGATCAAGCAAACTAATTAGAACTAGTTTTAAGCAAAATTATCCCAAAGTTTGCCAATGTACGATAGATATTGTTAATCAAATTGATAAGCAATTAAATACAGTTAGTACCGATGATGAGGTCTTTTATTTAATGATTTATGTTCAGAGAATGATTTCACAGACAAGTCAGAATGAAGGAGAAAAAAATGAGTAAAAATTACCAAGATATGGCGCAACAAATTGTGCAAAAAGTTGGAGGAAAAACTAATGTAGTCAGTGTAACTCATTGTATGACTAGATTACGCTTTAACCTAAAAGATATGAGTATTCCCAAAGATACTGAAATTAAAAACATTGTTGGTGTACTTGGTGTAGCACGTTCAGGTGGGCAGTATCAGATTATTGTAGGTCAGACAGTTAATGAAGTTTATGATGCAGTTGTAGCTACTGGCAATTTGACTGAAGCAGCACCTATTAACGAAAACGTTGAGCAAACAAATAAAATGCATGAAAAGATGACTATGAAATCTGTTGGTAATACTGTTCTAAATAAGATTTCAGGTAGTTTAACGCCGCTAATTCCAATGTTGATTGCAGCATCAATGTTTAAAATGCTTGTAGCTGTCTTAGGCCCCACAATGCTAAATGTGATTTCGGTGCACAGCGACTTGTATCAACTATTTACTTTTGTTGGTGACGCAGGTTTTTATTTCTTTCCTGTAGCTATTGGTTATACAGCGGCAAAGCAATTTAATACTTCACCAATTTTGGGAATTTTTCTAGGTGCAATCATGCTTGATCCGGGATTGGTAAAAATAGTTGCTGCAGGTAAACCATTTACTGTTTACGGCTTACCTATGCATTTAACTGATTATGGTAGTACAGTTGTGCCAATTTTGCTATCAGTTTGGATTATGTCATATATTGAACGCTTTTTTAATAGGCATATAACTGCTTCTCTACGGACAATTTTTGCACCTACTTTGACGATAGCGATTATGTTGCCACTTTCTTTATGTATATTGGGACCTTTAGGTGGATTCTTAGGTGAATATGTTTCTAAAGGAATAATTTCATTTGGTCAGCTTGGTGGATTAGCTGCTATTATTGGGGTTGGATTAATTGGTGCGTTTTGGGAAGTATTAGTAATGACGGGGATGCACTTAGTAATGATCAGTGCAATGATTACAATTATTGCCCAAACTGGACACGATAACTTTATTATCTTAGGTTCACTTGCTGCAAGTTTTGCAGTTGCTGGTATGAGTTTAGGAGCTACTTTACGCTTAAAAGATAAGAAAGAAAAGTCTCAGGCATTCAGTTATTTTATTGCAAATATCATTGGTGGAGTTACAGAGCCGGGGTTATATGGTTTAGGAATTAAATATCGCAGACCGTTTATTGGCATGATGATTGGTGGTTTTGCAGGTGGTATTTATGCAGCAATTATGCACGTGTCAGGGTATGTAGTTGTTCCTGTAGCTAACTTTATGGCGCTAACATGTTATGTTGGTGGCTCTGCTACTAATTTTATTAATGGTGTGATTAGTGGTGTAATTGCATTGTTAGTTGCGGCAATTGTAACCTATGCTATTGGTGTTGAACCAAAGAAAAAATAAAAGGAGAAAGAATGATGCATAATCTGATAATTAGAGCCGATGATCTTGGCTATTCTAAAGGCGTTAACTATGGTATCTATGAAAGTATTAAGAATGGCATAATTAATAATGTAGGTGTAATGGTTAATATGAAAGACACACTACATGGTTTAGATTTATTAAAGAATTTTGATTTCGATATTGGGATGCATACTGTAATTTGTGCAGGTAGACCACTTACTGATCCTAAATTGATTCCCAGTCTTGTAACAGAGGACGGACACTTTAAACCTTCTAGAGTATATCGTCAATCCAATCATGATTTAGTTAACCTAGATGAAGTCGTTATTGAAATTGAAGCACAATATAAATTTTTTAAAAAAATTGTTGGCAAAAAACCTGATTACTTTGAAGCTCATGCAGTATATAGTGAAAATTTGCTAAAAGGATTAGAAATTGTTGCCAATAAATATGATCTACCGTTATTACCATTTGATTTAAACTTGAATCCGGTTAAATTTAAAAAAGAAACAACTATCATTAGCTATATGGACAGTATGAAACCTAACTATGATCCATATAAAACATTTAACAACACAGTAAAATTTGCTTTCAATTCGTCACCGAATTATGTGCCAATGATGGTGTGTCATCCTGGCTTTTTGGATCAAAGTATTCTGCAACAATCTAGTTTGACCTTGCCACGTACTCAAGAAGTAGATTTTTTGTGCGATGCACAAGTCCGTAATCAAATATACCAAAAAGATATCCATTTAGTTCGTTACTCAGAATTAAGTTAGAAAACATAAAAATAGCATAAATATGTCATGAGTAGATCTTTAGTAGAGATCAAGAAATTATTCGACTAAGAATTACACTTGATTAAAAACTATTGGATTAAGCACAGCAATTGTAGCTGATGAACTTAAAAAAATTTTCGTTACTTTTAATTTAAAAACGAAAAAACCACCAAAAATCTTGGTGGTCAAAATTTTTTTAAAAATGATACTTACGTTACTTATTTATATTCTCTAAAAAAATATTTAATAATCTTTTGATAAACCATTTCAAAAATAAAAATAATTACAAAAAGATATACAAATTTTATTATATCATCTGAAAACTTGCTAAAAATATTTATACCATGAATTAACATCAATATTTCAGTATCAAATTTATTTAGTAATGCAACAATTAATATAGTACAAATAATATGTATAAATATAAAGTATTTAATTTTTTTAGATTTATTTTTATCTTTCATTGGGTATACTCCGAATCTCTTTACATAATATTAAAATTGTCTTTATTGCTAATTTTAGTTAATTGCTTAACCTATATTACTGAATTTTAGCTAAATTTCTTTACTACTGTCGGTATTTACCCAAGCAGTATTTAAAAGCAATCCTAAATAAAATAAGCTAAAAGCATTGTTTTAATTATGTTTTTGGCATTTAGCATATGTTTACATGATTTACTTTTTTGTAAAATAAAGTTTATCTACTTTCCAATAGATGCTATTTTCTTTTCTCATATCAACCCCGATTGTTTTCCCTTTAATTTCTGTACCATACCAATAAATATTTTTACTTCCACCTTGGTAATCGGAAGTGTTTTTGCAAGAATCTCTCTTATTAAGGTGAACTAAAAAAGAATAGATTCTTTTATCACTTGATACTGCTCTCATTTGTTTGGTATCATGATTTTTAATCATTGTATTAATTTGATAATCTAATTCATAAGGAATATAAGATCCTGAATAAAAAAGGTAAGGGATATAACTTCCTAGTAATATGATATAACCCCCTAGTAATATGATTAATACAAGCACAATGTAAGTTAGTTTATGATTATTATTCATTAGAATACCGCCAGTTAGTAAACACTATTTTTATAAAAAAGTTAACCTATACAAATATTATACAATAAAAATTAGTTTATACATTTAGTGAATAAAATAAAAACTACTTTAAGCATTAAGGACAAGTTGATACTTGAACTTGAAAAGGCATTATCATAATTGGCAAAAAATTTGCTGGTATCGTAATTAAAATAGCAAGTAAAAAAAGCAGTTAAGAATAACTCTTAACTGCTTTTTATTTAACTTAGATTAAATTAGTTATTTACTTTTAAATTATTACCGCCCCATATGATCTTTGTATCAGAAACTTTTATGTAGCATTCATTACTCCTCTTTTGATCAATATCTAAATATTGATCGGCCAGCCTATAGAATCGTACAGTTTCACCTGTGGTTTTATCAGTAATATCAATCATAGAAGTTACTGTAATACCATCTCCTTTATTATAGCTTGGCCTATTATCTTTCTCTATTACTTTTTCGCCCTTTGCGTTATATAAATACCCATCATTAACAAACAATACCCGAGTATAATTAGTATACCTAGGTAAAGGCTGTCTAATTTTTTTAACACTATATTTATTAATAAAATCATTAGTCCCCTTTATTCGATAAAGATTAGTGCCTCCATTGTATCCGTCACCTTTTTTGAGTAAGCCATTACGTCCCTGGTAAGAGTACAATTTCTGCCTGCTTTGATTATAAATGCGCGTGTTGCAGTTTTATTTTGCGTTTGGTCAGTTGTTTATGCTGCATGATTGGTTAAGACTAGTGGTAATTACTGGCACGGTGGCCAAAGCAACTGCCGTTAAACTTAGTTATTGCTTTATACTTTTTAAGAAAGTGAGAACTAAAAATGAACCCAAAGCTGAAAGACAAATCTGATTTACACAAAGAACATAAAAAGCCATATCAGTTACTTGATAAATATTTAAGGTTTTTCATTGGGCCTGGCTACTACTACTTTTATTACTATTCCTAAAATGACCAAGCTAACCCCTAATAGAGTATATAAAGCTAAATTTATATTAGCAGAAGCGATTGTAGTAATAATGGAAGTCATCAGCGGGGCACTTATAATAAGGATAGTATTCAGAGCTCCCATGGACGATGCCAAAATATTTTGATCAACAGTAGATACCAACCACTGCATCATTTTCGGAGAAATAGTTCCAATAAAGATTCCTAAAAAAAGCAAAACGATTAAAGAAAGAAATATATTTTTAGTTAAAATAGCAATAACAGTAGCTACGCTAGTTATAGCTGATAATAATGTGATTCTAAAAATAGAAACTTTTTTGAATATTTGTGGTCCCAAAATACTGCCTAAAATAATCCCACATGACTCCGCCGCTCCTACTAAAGCAATTGTAAAGCTATAAGATAATATTATCATGGAGTTTCTGGCAGAAGCTACTACGATAGAAAGAATTGGTTCTACTGTTCCAATAATACCATTTAGTAATGCAAGGATAATGGTGATAGTTAGTAGCCCCTTAGACTTTTTGATTTGCTTTAATGAAGTAGCAAATGTTTTAAAAAAGCCTTGCTCGTTAATCTCTTGCTCTGGTAACTGCTTATTGGCTCCAGTATATTGAACTTTAACTGTTAAAAATAATATCCCAGCTAATAAAAAAGTAACAGCGTTAATCCAAGCTAGTCCAGAGTATGACATTACTAATAAAAGTCCAGCACCCATAAATTGAGCCAGCATAGTTATAATTTCAGAGATTCCACCGTTAAATCCAGTTGCTTCTCCTATTTCGTCTTTATTAACTAAGTTAACAATAAGAGGCATTTGTAATCCATTAGAATATGCACCCATTGAATCAGAAACTAGGTTTACTATAATTGCGATTATAACTAAATTCCAACTAGCAATATTCTTTGCGAATAATATACCTATAACAGAATATAAGACAAAACGAAATAAAGATAATAAAATAATATATTTAAATTTGTTTTTGGTTTTATCAGCGTAATACCCAGCAATAGAGTTGAAAACTTTGGGTAGTGCTTCTGAGATGGCAATTAATGATAAAGCTAATGAATAATTATTTAATTTACTTGCGTAGGTTATCAATGCTAAATAGAATAAAGAGTCTCCAGCTCCTGAAAGAATTTCAGCAATTGAAAAGGTTCTAAAATATTTATTTTTTAAAAAGACATTCATGGTTTAATCTCCTAACTTGTTATGCGGTTATATAAAGTTTGTATATCTTTTAAATTACAGTCGATAGCATAAACATATTTCAAACAACGAAAAGGCTTTTGTATATTTATGTCTTTATCTAATATTCCAAGAATTTCTTGTTTAGGGACAGTTGCAATAACAGGCAACGATTGAAAATTTTTAATTTGTTTGTTTAATAGCTTCTTTTGGAATATTTGGAAGAAGTTGATATAGTTCTAAGATTGTTGTGGGTTTGCTTAAATTAATATTTTTCATATAGAATCACTCCTTAAATGGTTTCATCAAGCATAGCAAGAAGTGATATAATTTCTCTCAAAAAGTCATATATGAATTTTAAGGGGAAATAATGAAAAAATTTGGAGAATCACTTAGAAAAATTCGAGAATCAAAGGGAGTAACTATAAAGCAAGCCGCTGGTCATACTGTTACACCAGCTTTTTTATCGAAATTTGAACGTGGGGAAAGTGAGATATCATTTTCAAAACTAATAGAAATATTGGATTATATTAATGTTGATATTGATGAATTTCTACTCCAAGCAAATAATTTTGAAAAGCACCCACAAAATATTTTTTTATCAGGACTTTCTGACGCTGTTGATGCTAAGAGTAATGTAATGCTAAAAAATTTGGAAGAAACGGAATTATTATTATACAAGAAAGAAAAAAATATACGTTATAAACATAATATTTATCTTTGTCGATTATATGCAACTATAGTAAATGAAACAGAGCCTAATATTAGTGATTGGGAACCAATTAAAAATTACTTATTTGGGGTGGAGGATTGGTCATATTATGAATTTCTTTTATATGCCAATGCTATTCCATTCTTACCTACGGAAATAATAGAACTATTAAGTAAGTCCGTATATCAAAAAGGTATGAGGTACCTATCGCTTACAGAGAATAAAAATGGATTGACTGAAACTTTGTTAAATACTATTGAAATTTTAATTAAAAGAGATAGGTTAGACATGGCAGCAACATATTTTACGCTAGTTGAATCATTATTGGATTCACCTGATTCTATATTTGAAATGATACGATTAAAGCTTTATCACGGAGCAATACTTTATATGTCTGGTAACAGTGAAGAAGGTTTACAAAATATGGATAATGCTATAAAAGCTTTAAACATGTCAGGTTATCGAGGGAATCAAATTCCTGAATTTGAAAAATTTGAAAAAATAATAGTCAAAAAAACTATATGACTCTTTTAGAAAGCAAAATTGGATTAAGAAGTAAATCTATAAACATCAATTGAGTTAAGCTTCAAATTTAGTATAATAACCTGAAATATCAATATATGCTTCTGCATCTGCAGAATTATTACCAGTCTTAGAAAAATCTATTCAGTCCCACTGTGACTTGTCTTGCGCTCCCCATGGAATTACATAAATCGTTCTGCTGCTTCCCTTGATATCATCTAAATATTTACTAGAAATAAATATGACAAAAAAAGTTGGTAAATTGACGTTGTAAGGACGGAAATTTACCAACTTTTCTACTATAAAATATTATTTAATTACATCTTGTTTTGAATTACTTGGTTTTATCTGTGGACCATAAATATATTTAGAACTTTCTGCTTTAGTGAACATAGCAACTTTATCTTCTGGATATAATAAATCATTTTTTAATTGGTAAAACAATTCTACTTGTTGATCCTCAGCTACCCAGAGATAAACAGCTTTGGTCACTTCTTCAATTGATCCTTTTTTTAGTTGTGGAGAAATGCTTGAAGCTACGTTAGTTTTATTAATAATTATTTCACTAGCTGAATTATGATGAATATATTTTTCTCCATTTTCAGTATAAAGATAGGCGTTATCTGTTAATACAACATTCATAAAATTACTATATGGTAATAATTCTTTTCTTAATGTTCCATTATCCAATCTAATAAATTGATTATTTGTATTTTTAATCATGTAATCCCCACTATCACCGTCACCATCCTCATGGACTCCAAATAGTTCAAAATTAGAAGTTTTACCATTTAAGGTTACAGTTTGCCCCGCATTAATTAATCTTCCTGTTATTTTAGCTTTTCCATTAATAACTTGCATTACAGGAACCTTTTCAGATAATTTAACAGTTATTTCATTAGTGTATAAATAATCATTATCAACTTTTTCAACATTTATTGCTTTCACATAACCACCATGACCAATGCTGTAATATTCTTGTCCCTTGACTATCTTATATGGCAAGTAGAACCAATTCCATTCATCATCATGGAACGAGTATCGTTTAGTATCCGGATTAGTTATTGCTTTAACCTGAGCGGCATACTTAACTGTCGCCCCTTTTTTAAGTAAGCCATTACTCCCCTGGTAAGAGTATAATTTCTGCCCGCTTTGATTATAAATACGGGTATTGTGGTTTAATGTTAAGGTACCGTCTGTTGCAATTTTATTTTGAGTTTGGTCAGTGGTTTGTGCTGCCTGAGCTTGGTTAAGATTAGTGGTAATTACTGGCACCGTTGCCAAAGCAACTGCTGCTAAACTAACTATTAATTTTTTACTTTTTTTCATTTTTTATACCTCATGATAAAAAAGAAATAATATATTTACTAAATTATAGTTTATACTTCAAAGTGGTACGTTTCCAGACAAAAAAGCTTGTTAAAACACTTTATGAATTTTCCCCCCTACAGCAAAAGGAAGGACTGTCAGTTCAGTCTTTCCTTTTTTCGTGGCTAGCCAATTGCACAATTAGATCAATTGAAATTATTTTAGATAAATATAGCTCTTGGTCAAGCTAATCATAAAAAAGCACATGCATTAATAATACTTTGTCAAAAATTAGTTTAAAGTCCCTTTCATACGATTCAGCACTTTAAAATATTTTTTATCTTTAATTTTTATTAATGTCGGAATACTTTCAACCTTATATTTTTTGCGTTCTTTTTTCAAAAAAAGATCACTAGCCGTATTTTCAGTATTAATGCAATAAATATTTATTTTTTGATGGAACTCTGCTTAGCCTGAGGCGAAAGCTTCTTGTCCTGCAATTAAATTTTAGCTAATACCTAAAATAAAAAATTTACCAGCTTTATTATTCCTAGTATAATAAATATAGAGGTGAGATTATGGAAATTGGACCACTGTCAGAGTGGGTTACTGCAATTGCTGAAATTGCTGCAGTTTGTGTTGCGTTATTTTTACCGTATTTTGAAAAAGTTCGTGAAAAGCGAAAAAATAATCGCAATATGAAACTTATCTTCAAAAAATTAATTGAAGGTTCTTTAAGAGATAATAATACTAAAAGTTTAGAATCATATTTTAAAATTGCTTATTTAGCCAGCGATGATGAGAATGATCAGCAATTACTTTCGGTTGTTCATCATGCAATTGAAATTATTAAAGATGATAAAATGTCATCAAGTCAAAAGAATGATGCTATTCAAGAAATATTAGCGTTTTTAAGTGAATAATAGCTATTTAATAATCAAATTGAAAAACGAGCATAAAAAGGTAAGACTTTTTATGCTCGTTTTTTTATAGTTTAACTTGAATTACTTGCACTCCCGCTTTAATAAATTTTTCTATTGTTTTTTTAGGTGTAAAAGTATCGGTAATCAATAAATCAATATCTGATATCTGTCCAATTGTAAAATTAGAAAATTGATTAAATTTACTATAATCTGCAACAACAATCAGCTTTTTAGCTTGCTTAATAATAGCTTTATTGACCTTTGCTTCTTCCATAAATGGCGTAGAAATACCACGAGTTAAGCTTATTCCAGCACAACCAATTATTGCCCAATCCGCATAAATTTTCAAAAAGGCATCCACGGCCCATTCACCACTCATAATCAGTTTGCGGCTGATATTACCACCACTTAAGATTATTTTACTATTACTTTTTCGAATATCTAAGTTTCCGGCATAGCCGTTGTTAGTCAAAATATTAACATCTTTTTTAAGCAAATAAGGAATTGCTTCAAAGGCAGTTGTGCTTGAATTAATAAAAATCCAACTATGTTTTTCAATATGGGCTGCAGCTTCTTTGCCAAGGCATTGTTTGATATAACTGACTGAATCTGTTAATGGTATTTCTTCTGGCTTAACTAAAGTTATCAGTCCTTTGTCTTGTATAACTTTACCTTGATTAGCAAGATAACTACAATCTCTGCGCATGGTCATTATTGAAACATTTAATTTATCGCTAAGTGCATTAAGAGAAAGCGTCTTTTGATGATTGAGCAAATTAATAATTTGTTTTCGTCTATTTTTTATTTCTTGATATGAATTTTTCATTAGCAGATTTCCTCAATAAATTTTTTATCGCTCTATTTTTATCATAAAATATGAAAAAATATCAATATTAACGACTTTTATTTGAAAAAATATCATAAAAAAATATAAATATCATAAAATACGATTGAAAGCGATACCAATAAACAATATAATTTACCGTGAAAACAAACCAAGATTGTCTTACAGGAGGAACAAAATGGCTCAACCTAAAAATATTAATGATGTTACACCAGCTGTATTTGCGGAAAATAATTTTCCTGAATGGGGAACTTTCTTAAACGAACAAATTGCAAATAAAGAGGTACCAGAAAAATCTTTTGCAATTTGGTGGTTAGGCTGCATGGGAACATGGCTAAAAACACATGAGGGTACCAATGTTGCTATTGACATGTGGAATGGTACTGGTAAACACACACATGGTGATGGCAAAATGCGTCAGGGTCATCAAATGATGAGAATGACTGGTGCAGAGACTATGCAACCCAATATGCGTAATAAACCTTATGTAATTGACCCATTTGCAATTAAAGATTTAGATGCGCTTTGCGTTACACATACCCACCATGATCATTTAGATATCTATACTGCTGCTTGTGTTAATAAATACTGTCCCAATGCAAAATTTATCGGCCCACAAGGGGTAGCAGATGAATGGATTGACTGGGGTATTCCTAAAGAAAAAATTACTGTTGTTAAGCCAGGAGATGAAGTTAAAGTTGGCGCAGCAACAATAAAAGCTTTGGAAGCTTTTGATCGTACCGAATTAGTTACTGAGGATGACCCTAATGTAAAATTAGCGGGCACAATGCCGATTGAAATGGATAAGGTAGCGGTTAACTATTTAGTTAAAACATCAGGTGGAAATTTATACCATTCTGGTGACTCCCATTATTCTAACACTTTTGTTAAACATGGTAATGAAAATAAAATTGATGTTGCCTTATGTGCTTATGGCGAAAATCCGCGTGGTATCACAGATAAGTTAGATGATTCACAAGTTTTACGGATGGCTGAAGCGTTGAATACCCAAGTTATTATTCCAATGCACTATGATATTTGGTCTAATTTTTATAGTGATCCTAAAGATATTTTAGCTTTATGGGAGAGAAAGCGATATCGTTTGCAATACGGATTTAAACCTTATATTTGGCAAGTAGGCGGTGAATTTAATTTCCCACAAGATAAAGATAAATATGAATATATGTATGATCGCGGCTTTCATGATGCATTCAAAAATGACCCTGACTTGCCATTCCCTGAATTATTATAATTGTATTAATGGTAGTAGAAAATCAATGCTACCTTATTTTTTAGAAAATAATCTAATCAATATTAGTTCACAGCATCCTAAAGACTGGCAAGAAGCGATTCGAATTTCCGGGGAAATAATGAAAAAGAATAATCTGGTAACCGATAAATATATTGACCAGGTAATTGCTGATATCAAACAATATGGTCCATATATTGTTATCGTACCTGGAGTTGCTATGCCACATTCACAAGCAGACAGTTTGGATGTTCTAGGAACCGGAATTGGGTTAACAATATTCCCCGAAAAAATTTCCTTCGATCATAATTATCCTGAAAAAGATGCACAATTATTTTTTATGTTAGCAGCAAAAGATAATGCAACACATATGAAAAATATTGCTAATCTATCTAATCTGCTAATGGAAGAAGGAATGATTGAAGATTTGTGTCAGGTAAAAAATTTAGCAGATTATCGCAAAGTTATTCAAAAACATGATTCAAGTAAAGAAAAGAGCAAATAAAAATGCAGAATATTTTGAATGCTTTATTGGCTGTTTGGAGCTATTTTGCTACTAATATTTTAAATCAGCCAGCCTTTATGATAGGTTTTATTGTTCTAATTGGTTATATTTTAGAACATAAAAAATGGTATGACGTTTTGTCAGGCTTTTTGAAAGCAACTGTCGGTTACTTTATTTTGGTAGCTGGTTCAGGTGGACTAGTTAATACTTTTAGGCCAATTCTAGTTGGCTTAAAGGCACGCTTTCATTTAAATGCGATGATAATTGATCCATATTTTGGACAAAATGCGGTTAATGCAGGAATTATGCAACGCTTTGGGCGCTCGTTTGCTGATACTATGTTATTGCTATTATTTGCATATGTAATTAATATTTTGTTGGTTAAATTTTCAAAATATACAAAATTACGGGCGGTCTTTACCACGGGTAATGTCCAAGTCCAGCAAGCAGCAACTGCTTTTTGGTTAATTCTATTTTGTTTTCCAAGTTTAAATCGATTATCTATTTTAGCTATTATGAGTCTGATTTTAGGTTTATATTGGGCCGTTGGTTCTAATTTGACTGTTGGCATTACGCAAGAGTTGACTGAAGGTGCTGGATTTGCTGTTGCGCATCAGCAAATGTTTGGTATTTATTTCTTTGCAAAAATTTCAGAAATAATTGAAAAACACTCAATCAAAACTAATAAAAATAAAAGTAAGCGCTTAGAAGATATCAAATTGCCGAGCTTTATGTCTATTTTTAACGATAATATGGTTTCCACTTCAATCTTAATGTTAATCTTCATTGGTGCAATTTTAGTTGTTTTAGGACCTGATTATCTAATTAAGGCGCATTTTATGCAAAAAGGGCAAAGTTTTCTTTTTTATACTTTACAGACCGCCCTGCAATTTTCTGTTTACTTAGCAATTTTACAGTTGGGAGTTAGGACTTTTGTTAATGAATTAACGGAATCCTTTACAGGAATTTCTGATCGTTGGTTGCCAGGTGCAGTTCCAGGAATTGATGTGGCTGCAACCTTGGGCTTTGGTTCACAGAATGCGCAAACAATTGGCTTTATGTTCGGTGCTTTAGGTCAATTTACTATGATTATTTTATTATTGTTGTTCCACTCGCCAACCTTAGTTATTGCAGGATTTATTCCTTTATTCTTTGATAACGCTGTAATTGGCTTATATTCAAATAATCGAGGGGGCTATAAGTGTGCCATGATTATGCCCTTTATTTCTGGTTTGATTCAAGTGGCTGGGTCGGCACTGATAGCAACTTGGATTGGTATGGCCAAATATGGTGGTTATCTTGGAATGTTTGATTGGGCAACGGTTTGGCCATTCTTTACAGTTATTATGAAATATCTAGGTTTGATAGGTGTAGTTGTGATTATTTTGTTGTTGTTGGCTATTCCGCAATTGCAATATCGGGCCGATCCAGAAGGGTACTTCTTAATTACTGAGGATTATTCCGCATGGCAAAATTTAAATAAAAAAGATTAGAAAGAAAGGTATAGTATGAAAATTTTAACGGCATGTGCCAACGGTTCAGGTACTAGTTTGATGTTAATGAGAACTGTCAAGAAAACATTGGAAAAGTTGGGGTATCAAATTACACAGGCTGATCATACGTCTGTTTCTGAAGCTAAGGGAATTGCTCGCAACTATGATGTGGTATTTACTTCAGTTCCCTTCATTAATATGTTTGATGAAGTAAAAAAACGTGGTGGTGAAGTAATTGGTATCAAGAATGTTATTTCTGCCGCTGAGGTTGAAGAAAAAATAAATGCTTCAGCTATTCCTACTAAGTTTAAGAAGAATTAGGAGACAATTATGGATTTACCAAAATTACAAGTGGCTTTAGATTGTGATAATACTGCTCAAGCAATTAATGTTTTACGCCAAGTAAAAGATGAAATTGATGTCGTTGAAACTGGTACAATTTTAATTTATCGCGATGGTTTAAGTGCAGTTTCTGCTTTGCGAGCAATGACTCCTGAAAAAATTGTATTAGCTGATGTTAAGTGTGCTGACGCTGGGACTAAGTGTGGTCAGTCATGCAAGCAAGCTGGTGCAGATTGGATGACGTGCATTAATGCGGCAACAGTACCAACTATGAGCAATGCACAAAAAGAAATTGAGGTCCAAGTGGAATTATATGAAGGTTGGGAAGACGAAAATAGAATGCAAGAATGGCTTGATCATGGCATTCATCAAGTTGTCTACCACCAAAGTCGTGATGCTAAGTTTGCCGGCCAAAAGTGGTCTGAAAAAGATGTTGCTAATGTTAAAAATTTAATCAAGCTGGGCTTTAAAGTTTCAGTTACTGGTGGCGTTCATCCAGAAGTACTGCAGCTATTTGCAGGAGTACCAGTTTATACATTTATTGTTGGACGTGATATTAGAGAAGCTACCGATCCACATGAACAAGCCAAAAAATTTAAGGATGAAATTAATAAAATTTGGGGTTAATTTAAGCAAGTTAAAAAAGGAGTTGAATGTGCATCATGACAACTAATGCACTCGGAATTTACGAAAAAGCTTTACCACAAGATCTATCCTGGCGGGAAACGTTTGAATTAACACATGACTTAGG
>NZ_REHE01000004.1:0-59258 GCF_003692985.1 Lactobacillus sp. ESL0237
TTAACTAGAGCAGATAGTCATGTGCCCCAGTATTTATTAGATAAGCATTACTATCGAAAGCATGGTCAAGGAGCGTATTACGGGCAAAATAATGCCCAGTCGCAGACCCATGCGAAAAGAAAATAACCTATAATAAAGAAAGGCTAGGTGAACCTAACCTTTCTTTTTGGTTTAAAATTTAGTTTCTTTAATATCATCTTCAGGCCGATGTTGTTGCACACGGATAATCTGCCATGGGAAATTACTGCTTGTTGCGGTTTCTAAATTAATAATTAAGCTACCATTTTGATAACTAAAAGTTAATGGTGTACGATTTTCAATCATTTCAATCCGATTAGGTTCTTGAGTAAGACCGTTAACTTTAATTTTTTGGGGGAATGATTTTTGGACATAAATATAATTTTGATAAGGCATATGCCGATTTTGTAAAATGAAGCTATTACCGTCAACCGTAAGATTGCAAGGTGTGCTTTCATTAAAAGCATGCCCAAAAATATGCATCCAGCTATTAATCTGTTCAAGCATCTCTTTAGTAGCTGCACTAAAGCTACCATCACTATTAACAGCAATGTTGATTATAGATGCTTTACCAACTTTACGGTTTTGGACTAATGTTTCAATAATATTTGTTGTAGCTAAATCTTCACCAGTTGCAATAGTAACTAAGTTAATGGAATATTTGGCACAAGGAATTTGTAATTCATTTTCTAAGCGGTCAGCAGCAATTGCCCGCACACCAATATTACGGGCCGTTTTAACTAAAAAGTCCATATCTATCTCTTGGGCATTTTTTAGTTTAAAATTTAGGATGATAGCAAAATCAGGATTCATTAATTCTCTCTCCTTAGTATATATAGTATTAAGTTTAACCTAAAAGGAGGTAAATACGAAAGATGAAAATTATTATTTCCCCGGCAATGAAAATGAAAGTTGACCATGAAGCTTTTTTAGCTCAGTCGCAGCCAAGCATGATCAAAAAGGCTCAAGAATTAGTTGATTTTCTTAAGCAGTGCAGTTTTTTGGAGTTGAAAGCAATTTGGCAAGCTAGTGAAAATACAACCAAAGAAGGACAAGAACAGTTAAAAGTTATCGACCTAAAGCAAAACACGGAGTTAACTCCGGCAATTATTTCTTACTCCGGTATTCAATATCAATATATGGCACCAGACTTGTTTACTCAGCCAGCGCTTAAGTATTTACAGAAAAATGTGCGAATTTTATCAGGACTTTATGGCATATTACGCCCCTTTGATGGTGTTTGGCCTTATCGTTTAGAAATGAAAAATAAAGTTCGCGGCTTTAGTGAGCCTAATCTTTATAAATTTTGGGGTAGTACCTTAGCTGATAACCTGTTTAGCAATGATGATGTAGTGATTAATTTAGCTTCTAAAGAATACTGGTTAAGTATTAAGCCTTATTTAACTAGTCTAAGACAAATGATTACCATTGAATTTCAAGAAAAGAAACAGGGAAAATGGCAGACTGTTGGGGTTCATGCCAAGATGGCGCGGGGCGAGATGGTTCGCTTTATTGCAGAACATCAACTAACTGATCCCCTCGACTTACAAAATTTTAACGATTTTGGCTTTGAATTTGTTCCAGAAGTTAGTAGTCCAACTACATATGTTTTTAGAACAGAATTTGATTTTAAACGACGTTAAGTAAAAAACGGAGGTAATCGCAATCATGGAAATCGTTTTTATACGTCATGGTGAAACAGAATTAAATAAAACAGGTAAGATTCAAGGTGCTTATTTTGACTATGACTTGAATTCCCAAGGTAAAGCTTATGCCCAAAAAGCCGCTGCTGTTTTTAATCCGGGTAATTTTGATGTGGTTTTTTCAAGTCCAATGAAAAGAGCATTGACAACTGCTAGAATTTTTACTAAGGGACAAAAGGAAATTAATATCGACCAACGGCTAGTTGAACATAACTTTGGTGAATGGGACGGGCAACTGCTGTCTGAATTAGGTAAAAAGTACCCTGATGCTGTTGATCCCTGGGGTAAGGCAAGTGCTAGTTATGTTAAATATGCACCTAGTGGTGAAACTTTTGCTGAGCTAAATGAACGGTGCGCAAGTTTTTTAACTGAAATGCAGGAAAAATACGCTAATAAGAAGGTATTGGTTATTTGCCATGGTACATTAATTCGGATGATGTTTGCTCATTACTTTACAGCTGGTGATCTGAATTACTTTCAGACCATTGATAATTGCGCATTAGCTAAAATTTCTTATTGTAATCAAACGCCACGGATAAATTATTATAATCGCTTATTAGCGCCACAATAAGACCGTGCATTTTAATTGACGTAAATTAAATTTAAAAGTATGCTAATTATTAAAGTGACACTGTGTCACTTTTAAAAGAAAGTGTCAACAAATGGTCAAGTCAACTTTTATCAATTTGCCACAGGCAAAAAAAGATTTAATTCAACAGGCCTTATTAAATGAGTTTGGTACCTATCCCTTGCAAGAAGCACAAGTAGCTCGAATTGTAAAAGATGCCGGCATTGCACGGGGAACTTTTTATAAGTACTTTATTGATTTAAAGGATGCCTATCAGTATCTTTATCTTTGTGCTATGGCGGAGCTACATATACCGATCCAACATACTTCAGCTTACAAGCCACAACTTATTTATAATATGGTGGTAGATTTCATTAAGCAAACACAATGTAGTAAATATGTTAATTTAATTAGAATTCATATTCTATATAACGAAAGTATGGTCAATCACCCTTTTCCTAGTGCGCTACTAAGTCAATTAAGTGCACAAAACTGGAGTGCAATGGTCTTAAGTCATGGAGCAATTCGAATGATTTTTGAAAATCCGCAGCAAGAAAAGGTAGTATTAGAACGCTTTAGGTCTGGACTTGAATTATTAGAAAAAGGAGCAAATTAGTGTTTTTAGCAATTAAGGAAATTAAGCGAGAAAAATTACGATATGGCTTAATTATTTTGATGATTTTTTTAATCAGCTATTTAATTTTTATATTATCTTCTTTAGCAGTTGGATTAGCCAGTCAAAATACTCAAGCTTTAGAATCATGGGATATTAGGCAGGTGGTTTTGAATAAAAATGCCAATGTCAATATGAGTCAGTCTGTTTTAAATGAAACGGATTTAAAACATGCTAATTTAACTAAAGATGAAGCTTTACTAGGACAAACCCCCGTAGTTGCCAAAAGTAAAAATAGACCACAAGTTTCAGCACAGTTTATTGGGATTAAAAAAGCGCAGTTTATTTATCAAGACCAAGAAATTATTGCTGGTCGAAAAGCTAATAATAGTAGTGAAGTTGTTGTTGATCAAGCATTTAAAGTTAAAGGCTATCAGCTAGGCGATTATTTACAGTTAAATAATTCAAAGAAAAAATATCAAATTGTTGGTTTTGCTAAAAATGCGAAGATTAACATTGCCCCTATAATTTTTGGTACTTTGGCAACGTGGAAAACTTTGCGTCAAGGAATGCCTAATATGCAAGCGTCAGCAATTATGTCAAGGCGCACTGATTACCGCAATGATCATGGCAACAATAAGACATATACAATTAAATACTTCATTAATAAATTACCGGGCTATACGGCCCAGAATATGACTTTCCAACTGATGATTGGCTTTTTATTTGTTATTTCTCTTATTATTATTGCCGTTTTTTTATATATTTTAACCATGCAAAAAATGCATAACTTTGCGGTAATGCGGGCCCAGGGTATTCCAAGTGCTACCTTAATTAAAGCAACCATTAGCCAAGCGTTAATGCTAGTTATCATCGGCGTTATACTAGGGCTTTTGGCAATGACTTTAACAGCTAAACTGCTCCCTGCAGCTGTACCAATGAGCTTTACGTCTGAAATTGTGTTAAGTGGTACTATTGGAATGATGATAACAGGCTTGATTGGTAGTTTGATTCCGATTAGATCAATTTTGAAAGTTGATCCAGTAAAAGCAATAGGTGAATAAGATGGCAGTGATTGAATTAAATAATGTACAAAAGGTTTACGGCAAAGGGGAAGCTAAAGTTGTAGCTCTTAAAGATATAAATTTTAAAGCGGATGAAGGCGATGTGGTCCTTATCATGGGTCCTTCTGGTGCAGGTAAAAGTACTTTTTTAACAATTGCTGGTTCGCTACAAAAGCCTACTTCTGGTCAAGTTATAGTAGGCGGAGAAGATATTTCTCATCTTTCAGCTACGCAAAGTAATAATTTAAGATTAACGCGTATAGGCTTTGTATTACAGGCATATAACTTAGTTCCTTTTTTAAAGGTAAAAGAGCAATTTCAACTAGTTGATCGGGTTAAAAAAGATAATAATATTAGTCTTGTAGTGCTAAAAAAATTATTAAAGCGATTAAAAATTAGTGATTTAGTTAATAAGTATCCAAATGAATTATCTGGGGGACAACAGCAACGAGTAGCTATTGCTCGCGCACTATACGCGAATCCGGAAATTATATTAGCTGATGAGCCAACTGCCTCACTAGACAGTGAAAATGTTGATGAAGTGGGCCAATTATTTAAAGAGTTAGCCAAGGATTATCATAAAGCAGTCATTTTGGTAACTCATGATCCGCGATTAAAGAAATATGCAGATTATATATATGAAATGATGGATGGAAAAATAGTAAATAATAATAAATAGGCAATAAAAAGTATTCAAACAAAAAAGCCCTAGTTTTTTAATGATTAAAAACTAGGGCTTTTTTGTTTAATAACATATATAGATTACTTATAAAATGAGAGGCTAATTTTGTTAGTTAAGATATCAATTTTAGAAAGCGCTTATCTTTATGATAAATGGCGCTATTTCAATTCAGAAAACGTGTTTTGTTCTTGACAAAGTAGTTTAAAGTTTACTATTCTAAGTATTAGATAATTAATTGTTATTTTTTAAAATCATATGGATAGTAGGCTGTAAAAAGGCAAACTTTTACGGTAAGCAATCTATTAGTGATTAAAAAGGCATAGAATTAAAGTTTATGCCAAAATAACAAGAAATTATAAATGTGTGTTTGTGTTAAATGTGTTACTTTGTACTTTTATCTATTGAACTGTAGCTTGTATAGTTTGGCGGGATGAAAAGTTTATTTGAGTTTGTTTTGATGAGGTATAACAATGAATGAAATTCCAGAAGATAAATCAGTTGAAGTATCAACTGATTATGAAAATCAAAGTATTAATATGAGATTTTCGGAAAACTTAACTGATGATCGTGAACGCGGTTATATTTTATCTGCTGCTTTCTTTTCCTTTTGCGCATCTCAAGGATTAAGCAAGTCTGAAATAATCGATATGGTTTCATCTTATTATGATGAGTTTTTAAAAAATAATGCCTAAACTCCCGTTACATTGCTGAAATAATTTAATTATACTGTTTCAGTATTTGTTTTATAATTTTCTTTTATAAGTGAAACAGGACAAAAAATAAAAGAACAGTCACTTGGGTTAATTAAGGGAAAACCAAAATGGCGAGAAAAAAAGAAATAGGAAGAAATAAAATATTAAATGTTGCTTATAAGATGGTTGTCAAAGATGGCATAGAATGTCTTACTGCCCGTAATATTGCAAAAGCGGGCCATTTTTCAACGCAACCAATATATCTAGAATTTAGTAGTATGGAAGAACTACGTAAAGAGGTTCTGCGAAAAATAGCTAATAATTTAAAGAACAATATTTTACAAAAGGAATATACTAATAAGCCTTTAGTTGATATGGATTTATCTTATATTGATTTTGCTCAAGACCATGAAAAATTGTTTCGGGCAATGTTTGTTGATGGGAAATTTGGTAGTAAAATTATTTCTGATACATTAATTAATCTAGGAATTGAAAAATTTAAGCAACAATATGATGATAATGGTTACAGTAAGACTAAAATTAAAAATATCGTGATTGCTAATTGGATTACTACAATAGGTCTTGCTTCATTGATTGTTAATAAAATTGCTGCTTTTTCACAGTCTCAGATTGTAAACGTCTTAAAAGCACAAGTCAATGACGCAATTCGGAATGATTGGCTTAGCAGAAATGATAATATTTCATTATTTGATGTTGATGACACTAAGACGGAGAAAAAGGCAAGATAATTAGACAAGCGTTAACGTGAATATTTAATTTTTGGCATTTCTTTAAAATGCAGTAATTTGAGTGCAAGTTTATGTAAAATCAATATCAAAAATGTTACAATTATCTAATAGAAGTTAGTTTTCTGAAAGGTGGTTTTTTATGAAAATCCTTGCATTATCTGGCTCAAATGCCAATAATTCGTTTAATGAGGCATTGCTTAAGTATATTACTAAGCATTTTGCTGATAGATATGATTTTAAACTGGTGACAGTTAAAGGATTACCAATGTTTAAAGAGGGTGAAGAGCTCCCCGCAGCTATTCAAAGTTTAAGTGAAGAAATTAAGGCCGCTGATTTAGTCTTAATCGGTTCACCAGAGCAACAACACTCGGTAACTAGCGCTATGAGTAGTGCACTTGAATGGTTATCGAGTTCTACACGTCCTTTTAACGGTAAGCCAATTGTTATTGTGTCAACTTCACCAATGCCTCAAGGTGCTGCTCGTTCCCAAAGCCGGTTAAAGAGTTTGTTGTCTGCACCAGGTTTCAATGCCCTAGTGTTTAATGGTGATGAGTTTATGATGGGCACTGCACCAAGCCAATTTGATGAAAATGGTGACTTAACTAATGAGTCTACTGTTGAATTCTTAGGTCACTTCTTCGATGAAGTTGACGAATGGTACGCACAAATTACTAAGTAGGAGGACCAAGAATGAAATTATTAGCAATTGTTGGTACAAATGCACCTTTTTCATATAATCGCTTTTTAGCTAAATTTATTGCTAAGCATTATGGTGATAAAGCTGATATTGAAGTAAAAGAAATTGATAAGCTAACCCCATTTTGTAGAACAGAAATGGCTGATGAATCAATTAAAGCTTGGATTGAGGACATTAAGAGCGCTGATGGTATTGTAATTACTACGCCGGAATATGATCATACTATTCCAGCTGCTCTAAAGAGTAGTCTTGAATGGCTGGGTTCACATGCTGGTCCAAATGTAATGAAAATGAAGCCAGTTGCTGTAGTTGGGGCTTCAGTAGGTGGCCAAGGTAGTAGTCGTGCGCAAGAAGATATCCGTGAAATTCTTCTTTCTCCTGATATGAGTGCTAATGTTTTACCAGGAAACGAAGTTTTAATTGGTCAAGCAGCAAGTAAGTTTGATAAAGAAACTGGTAACTTGACTGATGAAGCGACTATCAAGCAATTAGATGGTATGATGGACAGTTTCTTTAAGTTTGTTGAACAAGCAAATAAATAATTTTTTGCTAGATTGATTAGCAGAGAGTAAAATAATCGGATAGAAGTAACTATCCGATTATTTTTTTATTAGTAGAGGTATTAGTATGTCTGATCCAGTTGTTTTACCAGTCAAGTCTGTTCGCAACCCACGTGATTTAGGCGGATACGTTGGAATTGATGGAAGAAAAATCAAGTTTCATCGTTTATTAAGAGCAGGTAATTTTAGTAAAATAACTTTAAAGGACGAACAGTTTTTGTTGAACTACGGCTTAAAAAAAATAATTGATCTGCGATCACCGACTGAATGTAAAAAAAATCCTGACCGGAAATTACCAGGTGTCAAACATTATCATTTTCCACTTTCTGATGAAGCTAATTCTGGTGGCAGTAAGTTAGATATGCAAAAAGAATTTGCTAAGTATCGCTGTGATCAATATGCTGGCTTTAAATTGATGTGTCAGCGTTATCATAATCACGTGCTGACTAAAAGAGCGCAAGCTAGTTTTCACCAGATTATACAGACTATCAGTAAAACAGACACAGGGGCTGTCTTATATCATTGCTCAGAAGGTAAAGATAGAACGGGTTTAGTTACGATTTTACTTTTATATATTTTAGGCGTAGATATGGAAACGATTAGATGTGACTACCTATATTCAAACTATTTACTTAATGAATATAGGGCAGTACGTGATCAAAGCTTTAAAGAAAATGGCGAAAATGAAATGTTTCGAGCCAATATGCGTGTATTAGGGTCAGTGGCGAATACATATTTTGACACTAGTTTAATCGCAATTAATAAAAAATATGGTAGTTTGGATTCATACATCGTTAACCAATTAGGCATTGATCATCAGATGCAAGAACTGCTTAGAGAAAAATATTTGGAGAAATAAGAATAAAATGATTGAAGAATTGGCATTAGAACAAGCAGTGGGACAGCATCATGCTTTAGGCACAACCATTACTTTACAAATTTTTGGTACCAAAAAAACTAATATTATCGATAAATCCTTTGATTTAATTGATTATTATGAAGATTTATTAACAGTTAATCGGGATAAGTCTGAGGTAATGAGTATCAACCATGCTGCAGGAAAAAGTGCGGTGCAAGTATCTAGTGCAACTTACGATTTAGTTAAGTTGGCGGTAAATGAAAGTCGCCAAAATTATGGTTTCAATGCCTTAATTGGGCCACTTGTCAAATTATGGTCAATTGGCTTTAAAAATGCGCATGTACCGACGAAGGAACAGATTACCCAAAAAAAACAGTTGATTAATCCTTTTAATGTTGACTTAAATGATACTGATCAAACTATATTTTTACAGCAACCTGGTATGGAACTTGATTTAGGTGGGATAGCCAAAGGTTGGATTGCAGATCGCATTCGTGATTATTGGCGTGCTTTTGGTGTACATGCAGGTATTATTAATTTAGGTGGAAATATTTTATTGGTAGGTAAATCACCTAAACGGGCTAATGGACAATGGGTAGTTGGGGTACAAGATCCTAAAGCAGCTCGTGGTAAAAATATTACCTCGGAAATGGTACCAGAATGCTCAGCTGTAACAAGTGGTACGTATGAACGTTACCTTGAAGTTGATGGACATAAATATCATCATTTAATTGATCCACGAACTGGTTACCCTGTTGAAACTGATTTAGCGGGAGTGACTACTTTTACCAAAACTTCAGTTCAAGCTGAAATTGAATGTAAGCGATTATTTTTTGCGCAGCACCCGATTGACAAGTGGCACGATGACCCTAGTCGAATAGGAGCAATTTTTGTTTATAATGACGGACATCTTGAACGTGACAATTTTTAAAGTAGTAATTTTTATGTTGAAAAAGCCTAGGATATTTAAAATCCTAGGCTTTTTTGTAAAATAATAATTATTTGAGTGTAATTGCTTTATGGCAGAATTCATTTTGTAAAGCGGCTTTGGGTACCCAGGCAATCGCACCGTGGTCATATGCCATGTTTTTGCCACCACTACCAGCACCATCATTTCTAGAATAGTAGAGAGGGTCATAGACACGAAAATCCCCATGACGATAGCCAGTGATTACCTTACAGTGATTACGGACATAATCACCAGGCTTTTGGTATGAAGAAAAGCCGTAAAATAAAACAGGTTTTCCAGCTTGAAGATACATTTTAATATCATTAAGAGTTAGATTTTTTTTAGAAATATTAATAACATTCTTGCCTTTATCAAAAGTACGAGCATACTTACTTAATGCGCCTGGTTGAATTACATAGCCAAAGCCTACGCCAGTGTATACATTGCCTTTTTGACCACCTTTTGTTGGTTGCATTGGTAAATTATCCTGAATTTTTTGCAGTAAACTAGTAGTAATTTCTTGTCCTTGTGAGCCTAAGAGCATTGCCATTGAAGCACCAGCACATCCCCAAGGTGTTTTAACGGGGACATACTGGCTTACATAAGGAACCTTAATTAGTTTACTTTGGTTAGGTTTAGCTACAGCGTTTTGATTAATATAACCAATTGCGGGCTGATTTTTTTTGCTAATCCAGTAATACTTTTTACCATTATGAGTAGAAACATGCGAAACTACAAAATTTTGGTGGAAGTATTTGGCACTGGATTTTTTATTTTCAAATAATCCCTGATATACGCCATAGTTCTTTTTGATAACGGCCACGTTAAAAGGTTTAACCTTTTTAGAAGCTAGTTCAGTAGTTGGAGCTACTGAATCGGCACTAACTTTAGAGATTAAACTGTCATTAGCAACTGGAACATATAGCAGTAAAGCTACGCTGATAGTAATAATCTTTTTTAATATTTGCTTTTTATTCATCATAAATCTCTATCCTTTCTATATGTAGTTTACCTTAATTATTTGAGTTATGCATAAAAACTTTATTGTTCGTTTGTTTTAAATCATAAATACTTGGATCCATTCTAATAGTGCAAAAAATTAAGGTGAATTTTATAAAAGTGCTACTGCTAAATACGCTAAAAATTTATAAGAAAAGTCTTGGGGGCATTAGTAGTTAAAGTATATAAAAAGCAAGTAGAAAAACTACTTGCTCTGTCATAAGCTAGCCATATTTATGAGTTTAATATTCTGTGAGTGAAAAGCATAGTGCTCCATTATGCTGCCGTGCGACTAATGCTAAAAATCATGTTAAACATTCCGTTAGATAGTATTGGAGTATTGTAAATAATAAACCGGATAAATGCTGAATCGAGCGTTTGCTGAATAAACCAAGGATTTTGGAGCGCATTTATCATCGATAAAATAATGTAAACAAAGAAATAACTAGCAAATAAAGAAGCGATCCCGCCTAAGACGCCATCTAAAATAGTACCAAAGCTAGTTGAATGCGGGTTTTTATTTGGAACCCAACTTTTAAAGATTTTAATAATCCATTTGCCAACGAATAAAATGATGAAAAAGGCTAAGAAACGAAATAACATTAAGTTGGTTGCTGGGGTTAAAGTTGTTTGAATATTTTGTCCAGTAATCTGACCATAAATCCAATTGCCTAAAGGATTTTGAAAAAGAATAGCCATGATAAAAACGATGGCCGCAAAAATTAAATTAATAATTAGCTTGGTAAACCCAGTTTGATAACCTTTATATGTCTTAAAGGCTAAGTAAGTCAGAACAATTAAAGTAACAATCATTTTTTTCTCCTTTGAAGCTATTATAGCTTATTTTATGTGTTTAGACTTTGACGACAGTCAAAAAATATTCCATAATTATAGGGATGTATGGCTTTACAATAAGTCGTTTTTAGCGTTAAATTTATAGGGTGTGAAACAAGGTTTCACGGGTGAAAAATGAATCCTGAACAATTTGTCCAAGAATTATCAAAATGTAATTGTAAATTAAATGAAAAGCAAATCAACCAATTTAAGCAATACTTTACTAACTTGGTTGCTGCTAATCGGCATGTTAACCTCACGCGGATAACTGCTGAAAGTGATGTTTATTTGAAGCACTTTTTTGATAGTATTACGCCATTGTTGGTTTTTAACAATATTTTCAAAAATGAAAGTAAGATATGTGATGTAGGTGCCGGAGCAGGTTTCCCATCAATTCCACTTAAGATAGTGCAACCAGAAATTAAAGTTACAATTGTTGATTCATTAGGTAAAAGATTAACTTTTTTACAAAACTTGATTGAACAATTGAAGCTTAAAGACGTAACTCTTGTTCATAGTCGCGCCGAAGATATTGGTCAAGACAAGCTTTATCGCGAGCAGTTTGATATTGTAACGGCAAGAGCAGTGGCTAATATGGCAGTTTTAAGTGAATATTGTTTACCATTGGTCAAAAAAGGTGGTTACTTGGTGGCATTAAAAGGCCCAAAAGCTGAAAGTGAATTAAGTGCGGCTAAAAAAGCTATTGCTTTATTAGGAGGAAAATTGCTAGAAGTAAAAGATTTACAATTACCCAATAGTAGTGAAGAACGAACCTTAATTCTAGTACAAAAAACGAAGGAAACACCTAAAAAATATCCACGACAGGCGGGGACCCCGCACCGCAAACCGATTCACTGATTAGGGAGGATTATTACATGTCATTTTTTTCTTCTTTACGGCATCATGATGAGATTCCTAAAGATAAACAAATTCAAGATATTACATTAAAAGAGATTGAGCCTAATTCGTACCAACCGCGGCATGAATTTTCAGATCAATCAATTCATGAATTAGCGGCAACGCTTGCTAAAGACGGCTTACTTCAGCCAATTATTGTGCGTGAAAAAGGTGAAAAGTACGAAATAATTGCTGGCGAGCGGCGTTTTAGAGCGGCGCAACAATTAGATTGGAATACCATACCAGCTATTGTTAATAATATGACTGATAGTCAAGCTGCTTCACTGGCTTTAATTGAAAATTTACAACGTGAAAATTTGAACCCGATTGATGAAGCACAGGCTTACAATAATCTAATGAAGATGAATAATTTAACACAGACTACTTTAGCGCAAAATATTGGTAAGTCGCAATCTTATGTTGCTAATAAATTGCGCTTATTAAAATTAACGCCTAAAGTCCAAAGTTATTTGATAAGTGGAGAAATAACGCCGCGGCATGGCCGTTGCTTAGTTGGGTTGAGTGAAAAAGACCAGGGTCGGGTTTTAGACGAAATTTTAGCTAATAATTTGAATGTTAGTGATACCGAAAAGATTATAAAAGATGTTGATGGCTATTTTGCCAGTAAAAAAGTTAAAGCGCAGGAAAAGGATGAAGCTGAAAAAACGCAGCGGGCAGTTAACCGAATCCCTAAAGATTTGAAGGTCCAAATTAATACCATCAAACAAGCGGTAAAATTAGCTAAAGACTCAGGGATTAAAGTTAAAGTTAAAGAAAATAATAATCCTGATGATTATAAAATTACAATCGAATTAAAAAGAAAGTAGGAAGGCATGGAGAATATGGTAAGTGTGATTTCGGTGGCTAACCAAAAAGGTGGAGTTGGCAAAACGACAACGACCATTAATTTGGCAGCTTCGATTGCCAAACGTGGCTATCACGTATTAATTGTTGACATTGATCCTCAAGGCAATGCAACTTCTGGGTTAGGAATTGAAAAGTCAGAAATCGATGAAGATATCTACAGTGTTTTAATTAACGATGTACCACTAAAAGACACGATTTTCCATACTTCAACTGCCAAACTAGATTTGGTTCCGGCTACAATTAATTTGTCAGGAGCCGAAACTGAATTGATTAGTATGATGGCTCGAGAAACGCGCCTGAAGTCCGCTTTAGATACAGTAAGTGGAGACTATGATTTTATTTTTATCGATTGTCCCCCGTCTTTAGGGCAATTATCAATCAATGCTTTCACAGCTTCTGATTCTATTCTGATTCCCGTTCAAAGTGAGTATTATGCAATGGAAGGCTTAAGCCAGCTGCTAAATACAATTCGATTGGTTCAAAAGCATTTTAATAAAGATTTGGGTGTTGAAGGCGTACTTATGACAATGCTAGATGCGCGAACCAACTTGGGAGCAGAAGTAGTTAAAGAAGTTAAGTCGTATTTTTCAAATAAAGTTTATCAGACGATTATTCCAAGAATTACTAAGCTAGCTGAAGCTCCCAGCTATGGTGAAGCAATTACTGAATATGCCCCTAATTCACGGGGGGCAAAAGTTTATGATGATTTGGCTAGGGAGGTGCTGAATAACCATGGCAAGAGACTCAAAAAGTAAGGAAACCAAAAGACATGGCGGTTTAGGACGGGGCATCGAGGCTTTATTTGAGGATGAGCCGCAGATTGAAGAAGCTGAAGAGGAAATTCAAGATCTTGCCTTAAGTGAGATTAGACCGAATCCATATCAACCTCGCCGTAATTTTGACGAAAAAACTTTGAAGGAACTAGCTGATTCCATCAAAGAAAATGGAGTTTTTCAACCGATTATTGTGCGTAAATCTGTAAATGGCTATGAAATTATTGCAGGTGAAAGACGTTGTCGGGCATCTAAGATTGCTAAAAAGACTACGGTTCCAGCAATTGTTCGTGCTTTTACTGAAAGCCAGATGATGGAAGTTGCTGTTTTAGAAAACTTACAACGTGAGGACTTGACCCCGCTTGAAGAAGCTCAAGCGTACGATATGCTTCAAAAAAATCTCGGCTTGACACAAGAAGAAGTCTCTAAGCGTATGGGTAAGTCACGTCCATATATTGCCAACTATTTACGCTTATTGACCTTGCCTAATAAAACTAAGCATTTGTTACAGCATGGTGATTTATCAATGGGGCAGGCTCGGACCTTGCTCGGGTTAAAGAATAAGGACAAAATTGATGAAGTAGCCAAACAGGTTGTTAAAGAAGGCATGCCTGTGCGTAAAGTTGAAGCACTTGTTGCCAAATTGAACTCACAAAAAACGCATAAAAAGGCAGTGCAAAAATCAGCGTTTATTAAGGCTAGCGAACATCGTTTAGCTGATAAGTTAGGTTCGAATGTTAATATTTCTGAAAGTAAAAAGGGCAGCGGACGTTTAGCTATCTCTTTTTCTTCTGTTGATGAATTGAATCGAATTCTTGATATTTTAGGTGTTGATCTTGATGAATAAAAATATTCAATACAATTTAGCTGATACTGTATTGATGAAGAAGCCACATGCTTGTAAGATTAATAACTGGGAAATCTTGCGATTAGGTGCGGACATTCGTTTGAAATGTATGGGCTGTGGTCATATTGTTTTGATGCCACGCTCAAAATTTGTCCATAATTTCAAAAAAATTTTGGCTAAGGCTAATGATCCAGTCAATTTGAAAAATGAACAATATGAGCTAAAAAATACAATAGTTCAACCAAATTTAATCCAAGATAATAAGTGATTTTGATAAAAAGAAGAGGATAAATATGTCATTAACTGCTGGAATTGTTGGCTTACCTAATGTCGGGAAGTCTACTTTATTTAATGCAATTACTAAAGCTGGTGCTGAGATGGCTAACTACCCATTTGCTACCATTGAACCAAATGTTGGGATGGTTGAGGTACCGGATAAAAGATTAGCTAGAATCCAAGAATTAGTTCCTGCTAAAAAAATTGTCCATACTACCTTTGAGTTTACTGATATTGCAGGGCTGGTCAAAGGAGCATCTAAAGGTGAAGGACTAGGCAATAAATTTTTAGAAAATATTCGCCAAACTGATGCAATTATCCATGTAGTCCGGTCATTTGAAGATGATAATATTACTTCAGTTACTGGCAAAGTTGATCCTGAAGAAGATATTAATACAATCAATTTAGAATTAGCGATTTCAGATTTAGATGCAGTTAATCGGCGCATTGATAAAGTTAAAAAGTTAGCGCAGCAAAAAGACAAAGAAGCTAAGGCTGAATTACAAGTTTTACAAAAGATTAAGCCCGTTCTAGAAGAAGGTAAAGCGGTACGCTCAATTAGTTTTAATGATGAAGAAGAAAAAATAGTAAAGGGTCTATTTTTGTTAACCGCTAAGCCGGTAATTTACGTTGCTAACATTGCAGAAGAAGCAATGGCTAATCCTGAAGCTGACCAATATTACCAAATTGTAAAAAAGCATGCTGAAAGTGAAAATGCTGGTTGCATTGGTGTTTCTGCAGCAACTGAAGAAGAAATTGCTGGTCTAGATGAGGATGAAAAAGCTGAATTTTTAGAAGCCGAGGGTGTGAGTGAGTCAGGATTGGATCGACTAATTAGAGCAGCTTATCATCTTTTGGGATTGCGCACGTTCTTTACAGCAGGTGGACCAGAGACACGAGCATGGACCTTTCATGAAGGAATGAAGGCGCCCCAAGTTGCTGGTGTAATTCATTCTGACTTTGAACGAGGCTTTATTAGGGCAGAAGTTGTCTCATTTGCTGATTTAAATAAATATGAGACCATGCAGAAGGTCAAGGAAGCTGGTAGGTTGCGTCTTGAGGGAAAAGATTACGAAGTGCAAGACGGTGACATTATTGAGTTTAGATTTAATGTTTAGGAAAAGATAATGGCTGAAAATAAAAATGCTGAGCAAACAAAAATTGATGCAAATCAGCAAGAAAAATTAAAAGAAAAAGTTGCGGTTCAAAATAAAGATGATCAAATTAAACAGATGAGTTCCCAGGAACTGCGAAAAGAACTTAGTAAAAAGAATGCTGATTATATTTTTCGTTTACAAAAGGAGTTAGAAACCCAAGGTAAAATGAGCCAAGAAGAAGCGCAAAAGCGTATTGATTTACTGTTGCCTGAAATAGTGCTAGCGCAACACCATGGGCGACCGGCTTCTAATTTTTATACGATGTCGCCAAAATTAAAAGCAGCTGATTTAATTAAGCCAAAAGAGAAAACAGCTGCAGATATTCCCTTTTGGCAATATGCAGTTGATGGTGCATTAATTTATGTGGTACTTTTTGTTGGTATCTTTGGGGTACTAGCACTCTTTCAGACTAATTCTAAAGCCAATGCACAAATGGGCATTTTAACTTTAATTAGTGTCGGCGCTGGTATGGGAGCACTGATGACCAAATATAATGAATTAATTTTGCCTGCAACTGGTAAAAGCAATAAAATTCCTTGGTCTAAGTTGATTTTAGGTCTAGTGACAATGATTTTAGGGTTACTAGCTTTGATGTGGCTATTGTCGCTACCTGCACTAAAAGTAATAAATCCAATATTACCTGGTGCAGCTAATATTATTATTGCAATTGTTGTTTATGGTATTCGTTGGTTATTTAGAAAACATTATGAACTGATTGGTTCGGTCTTTTCACCAGTAGCCAGAAACAAATAGAGTGCTTTTTGTCAAGAAAAGAGCTATACTTAAATAACTTTATATATAAAAAGGATAAACAGACACCGATGAGTCTGTTTATCCTTTTTAAAATAAATTGCTCTTAGAAAAAGTATAAATGTCATTTTGACTTAATAGAAAGAGGTATTTAATGATTAATACGCTGCGTAAATCTATTAGGCAATACAAAAAATTGTCTTTGCTGTCGCCGCTATTTGTTACCGGAGAAGTTATTATAGAAATGCTGATTCCATATTTAGTTGGTATTTTAATCGATAATGGAATTATGAAGGGTAATATGCCATATATAACTAAGTGGGGTTTGGTTCTGTTTGCAATTACAATTACTTCTCTTATTTTAGGAGCGAGTGCTAGCTATGTTTCGGCTCATGCTGCGGCGGGGTTTGCTGCTAACCTGCGCAAAGATATGTTTTATCATGTACAAGATTATTCGTTCGAAAATATTGACAAATTTTCTAGTGCGAGTTTAGTAACTAGAATGACAACGGATGTTAATAATGTCCAGATGTCATATCAAATATTGATTAGAATTGCAGTTAGAGCACCAATGATGTTAGTCGTTTCCATAATTATGTCATTAATTATTAGTCCACGGCTATCATTAATTTTTGTGGTAATTGCTCCAATTTTTATTCTTCTACTGGCCTTGGTTATCAAAAGTGTTAATCCTTATTTTCCCAAAATATTTAGGGGATACGATCGGATGAATGAAGTTGTGCGTGAAAATGTTCGGGGCATTAGAGAAGTTAAGACTTTTGTGCAAGAAGAGCAACAAACAAACCAGTTCAAAAAAACGTCAGGTTTTATTTATAAATTATTTGCTACAGCGCAAAAGATTATGTCACTCAATTCAATGATTGTTATGGCCGTTTTGAATATTTCTAATTTAGCTATTTGTTGGTTTGGAGCGAAAGAAATTGTTGGCGGTAGCTTACAACCAGGACAACTTATTTCAATGTTTTCCTATTCCAATTCAGTTTTAAATAGTTTAAATATTTTAGCAATGATTTTTACCCAATTAGTTATTTCGGCAGCTAGTGGGCGAAGAATTGCGGATGTAATCAATGAAAAACCATCGATTGAAAATCCACGTAAACCATTAACGCATTTAACTAATGGCGAAGTAATCTTTGATCACGTCAACTTTAAATATAATCAAGAAGATAAGAATTTAGCTTTAAATGATATTAATTTAAACATTAAATCAGGTGAAACTCTTGGTATAATCGGTCGAACAGGGTCTTCAAAATCCACGCTAGTGGCAATGATACCGCGGCTTTACGATACAATTTCAGGAGCTGTCAGAGTTTCTGGGCACAATGTTAAATCATATGATTTAAAAACACTGCGTGATAATGTAGCGATGGTTTTACAAAATAATGTTCTGTTTTCGGGAACGATTAAAGAAAATTTAAAGTGGGGTAATGAAAATGCAACTGATGAGCAGATTTTAGCTGCTGCGAAAATTGCTCATGCAGATGATTTCATTAGTGAAATGCCCAATCAATACGATACAATGGTTGAACAAGGTGGTAGCAATGTTTCTGGTGGACAAAAGCAGAGAATTACGATTGCTCGTGCCCTCCTTAAAAAACCCAAAATTTTGATTTTGGATGATTCAACTTCAGCAGTTGATACTCAAACGGAGCGAGAAATCAGAGAATCTCTAGCTAAAAATATGCCAGATACTACCAAGATTATTATTTCACAAAGAATTGTTTCAATTAAAGATGCAGACCGAATTGTAGTAATGGATGAAGGTAAAATTCAGGATATTGGCACGCATGATGAATTAATGGAACGTAATGATTTATACAGTTCAATTGCAAAATTCCAAGAAGAACAGAAAAAGTAGGTGATAAATTTGGATAAAGCAGTAGAAACTAAGAAGATGACTGGTAAGCGTTCAACCACCTTATTACGGTTGCTTAAATTAGTTGCCAATACCAGTCCCTGGATGCTGATTACGTCAATAATTGCGATTATTTTGTCAGCTGGATCAACCGTTATGGGTTCTTTATTCATTGAACGTTTAATTAATGAATACATAATGCCGTTACTTAAACAATCTCATCCTGATTTTGGTCCTTTATGGCAGGCAATTGTAGTAATGTTTGGCTTTTATGCCATTGGCTTTATTGCTAGCTACTTTTTTACGATGTTAATGGGAGTTTTAGCTCAAAAGGTGCAATATCGCGTTCGTAACGAAATGTTTGAGCATATGGAAATATTACCAATTGCGTATTTTGATGAAAATGATTTTGGCGATATTATGAGTCGTTATACCAATGATATTGATACCTTAATGCAAATGATTTCGCAATCAATTCCACAATTTATGAATTCCTTATTAAATATTGTTTTCGTGTTAGCAGCAATGATTAGTTTGAGTTGGCAGTTAACGATTTTTACTTTGATAATTTTTGCATTATCAATTGGTGTTGTCCGGTTTTTGACGTCACGATCAGCGCATTATTTCCAATTACAACAAAAAGAATTAGGTCAAGTTAATGGTTATAATGAAGAAATGCTTAACGGCTTGAAAGTTATCAAAGTTTTCAGTCATGAACCAGAAGTAGAAGCAGATTTTGAAGTTTATAATAAAGAGCTAGAAAATGCAGCTGGTAAGGCTAATACTTATTCAACGGTTTTATTTCCAATTATGGGTAATATTGGCAACTTGTTATATGTACTAATTGCGGTTATTGGCGGCGCAGTTGCCATTAACCATATTGCACCTCTATCACTAGGTGTTATTGGGGCCTTTTTACAGCTATCTAAACAATTTGCTATGCCAATTGCACAAATTTCTCAGCAGTTAAATTCAATAGTTATGGCTTTAGCTGGTGCAAAAAGAATTTTTGATCTAGAAGATCAACCAGTTGAACTAGATGATGGCGATGTAACAATAACTAAAGATGAAAAGGTTAAGGGCACCTGGTATTGGAATGTGCCACAAAATGATGGAACAGTTAAGCAGGTAACTGTTAAAGGTCACATTGTTTTTGACCACGTAGACTTCAGCTATGCTCCTGACAAACAAATTTTATATGATATTTCGCTAGATGCAAAACCAGGGATGAAGGTCGCTTTAGTTGGTGAAACTGGTGCAGGTAAAACAACGATTTCTAATATGGTCAATCGCTTTTATGAAATTGATTCAGGAACTATTACTTATGATGGTATTCCAATTAAACGGATTAAAAAAGATGATTTACGTCATTCTTTATCGATTGTCTTACAAGAAACGCATATGTTTACAGGAACGGTAATGGACAATATTCGCTTTGGTAATATGAATGCTAGTGATGATGATGTCTATCAAGCAGCTCATTTGTCTCATGCCGATGAATTTATTCATCACTTAGATGAGGGTTACCAAACTGTTATTGATGGTGAAGGCGGAGATTTGTCGCAAGGACAGATGCAATTATTAAGTATTGCGCGAGCAATGATTGCAGATGAGCCAGTAATGATTTTAGATGAGGCAACCTCAAGCATTGATACACAGACAGAGCAGTTGATTCAATCGGGGATGGACAATCTTCTTGCTGGTAGAACAAGTTTTGTTATTGCGCACAGATTATCTACAATCGTTAATTCTGATTTGATTTTAGTACTTGATCATGGTCATATTATTGAAGCAGGTAATCATGACCAGCTGTTAAAGCAAAAGGGCTACTACTACGAATTGTATACTGGTAAAAAGGAAATAGAATAAAAATTATTTAATTAAGGGTCAAGCTCTCTAAGAGTTTGATCCTTTTATAGTGGCTTTTATCTTACTATCTTGCTAAAAGTAATTTTTAGCTAGTAAAGCCTGACTTTGATGCTAGAATATGATTTTTAATTAAATAAAAAACTTACGAAGAAATTTTCTTTTTGATAAGATAATCAAGTTGCGCTTAGAAGCACAAAATGTAAAAGGAGTTTTTTATGGAAAATAATCAAGCAAAGTTCAGCGCCCTTGGTTGGCAATGATGAGTATGATGATAGGCGCCTTTGTGGGCATGCTATCAGAGACCTCATTAAATATTGCACTACCACAATTAATGAAATCATTTCAGCTAAATTCAGGTACTATTCAGTGGCTGGTTACCGGCTATGTGTTAGTAATTGGTGTCATTTTGCCTTTTTCAAGTTTATTAACTAAGTGGTTTTCTACCAGACAAATCGTAATTATTGGTTTGCTGGATTTTATATTTGGCGTCATCATAGCTGCTACAGCACCTAATTTTATAATTTTATTAATAGGTCGAATGATTCAGGGATTAGGGACAGGGCTAATCTTGCCCTTAGTGTTTACAGTAGCGATGCTAATTTTCCCGTCATCTAAAATGGGGACTGCGGTGGGTGCTTGTGCCCTAGTCATTATGCTAGCGCCAGCAATTGGCCCTACTATTACTGGTATTATTTTGGGTAAGTTAACTTGGAATTGGATTTTTTGGTTTTTTATGCCCTTTTTAGTAGTAGCCTTAATTTGTGCTATTATTGGCTTACCCAATACTGGTAAAATTACTCGACCAATGGTAGATATTCTTTCATTATTTGAATCCGTTGTGGGATTTGCTAGTTTAGTAATGGGAGTCAGCTTTGCTTCAAATATGGGCTGGACGGCGCCAACTGTTTTATTAATGTTAGCTATTGCTGCGATTGTTTTATTTCTATACACATATTGTCAATTACATTTAGAACAACCAATTATTAATCTTCACGTTTTTAAGAAATTAGCTTTTGCACAGGGGGCAATCTGTGTTATGTTGGATTTTGCGATTATTTTATCAGCAATGTATTTGTTGCCACAATATTTGCAAAGAGGTCTATTGTTGCCTGTTGCCCTGACAGGAATTATTATGTTACCTGGTGGAATTATCAACGCCTTAGTGTCAGCTTTTGCAGATCGACTATATGATTCTGTAGGAGCAAAAATACCTGCTGTATCAGGTTTTACTATTGCTATTATTGGGCTAATCATGTTAATTTTTTCAAATCCCACTTCAAGTATTATTTATGTTATTGTAACTCATATTATTATAATGATTGGTTGTCCCTTAGCGATGTCCCCAGCACAAACCCATGCTTTGAATGCTTTAAAAGGGGCAGAATCAGCTGATGGCAGTACTATTTTAAATACTATGCAGCAGATTATTGGCGCCGTTGCCACCGCTCTTGCGACTAGTTTTTTAAGTTGGGGCCAAAATACTTACCAAGGCACTAATAAAGCCGCACAATTTACTAATGGTGTACATTATGGCTTATATTTCACTTTGATTTTGGCAGTTATTGGCTTAATTGTTGCATTTACTCTAAAGTCAACTCAGCATGATGGAAATGAAAATTAATGCCTATAATATAAATTAAGGGTTAATTATTAAATTTTATAATTACATGGTAACTGTTAAAGTTAATTATACTTTGGTCTTAACCTAATTAAGCGGCAGATTATTTAATAATTTGCCGTTTTTTAATACTTTAAACTACTTAATAGGTTAACTTTTAAGGATTATTGAATAAGTAACTAAATTATTATCAATTTATAGCTTAGGTATAAGTTGCTTTTGCTATAAATTTTGAGTATCATTTAAAGAATTTTATAAAAAGCTAAAGATAAGTATGAATAATTAGATGTTTCTTGTTAAATAAGCTAAAATATTAGCCAAATTCTGCTACACTATAGGTGAGTATGAATTAAATAAGAATAATTATGCATAAAAGAGAAGGGAATGACCCTGATGAAAATTTTAGTAGTTGATGATGATAAAGAAATTGTTGAATTATTAAGTATTTACCTTAAAAATGAAGGCTATACGCCAATTGTTGCTTATAGTGGTAAAGAAGCGATAACTAAACTCACCACTAGTTCTGATATTTCTTTAATGATTTTAGATGTAATGATGCCCAATATGAGTGGAATTGACGTAATTAAGGAAGTTCGTAAAGATTCCGATATTCCTATTATTATTGTTTCAGCTAAGACAGGCGACATGGACAAAATTCAAGGATTGATAACTGGTGCTGATGATTATGTTTCTAAACCATTTAATCCACTTGAAGTAATGGCACGGGTACGTTCGCTTTTGCGGCGTAGTCAAAAGCAAGTTAAAGACGATGAACCTGATGTATTAGAAATTGGTCCGCTAGTTATTAATCGTGACTCCCATGAGGTAAAGACCATAGCGGGTAAGGATATTCAATTGACTGCGCTAGAATTTGGCATTTTATATTTGCTATCTAGTCATCCTAATCGTGTTTTTTCTGCTGATGAAATTTTTGAACGAGTTTGGCAACAGGAATCAATCGTTTCAGCTAAGACTGTAATGGTTCATGTGTCACATTTACGTGATAAAATTCAAAAAGCAACTGATGGTGAGGATGTGATTCAAACAGTTTGGGGCGTTGGCTATAAGGTTGAGGCTTAAGTAGATGAAAAAAGAACGTGTTAAGCTGACGGCCACAGAAAAAAGTGAGTTGTTTGCTGAAGGCGTAATAACAGTAGTCTTGTTACTATTATTAAATCTGTCAGTTGATATTTTAATAAATTTAACGATTTTACAAAATAAAAGTTTGGCTAATGGCATTTACTTTTTAAAAAAAACCGTCACCTTTGCTGGTGGTCGTCATTTGTGGTCTTGGCAAAATACTTTTTTGGTTATTATGGGTCTGGGTGATTTATTAGTATTATATTGGCGTTTAATCAGACGTTATCACCAAATGCAATTGCGTCATGTTATTTCAGAACTGCATTATATTGCTCAAGGTCATTTTGATCATACGATTTCATTTAAGGTAAAAACAGATTTACAAAAAGTAATTGATTCCATAAATTCATTAGTAGCTAGTACGGTTAACGCAATTAATGAAGAAAAAGCAATCGAAAATTCAAAAGATGAATTGATTAGTAATGTATCTCATGATATTAGAACGCCTTTAACATCTATTATTGGCTATTTAGGGCTTTTAAAGTCAGGTGTAGCTAATCCAGCCGACCAACAAAAATACTTAAATATTGCTTATATGAAAGCAGAACAAATGAAATCATTAGCACATGATTTACTTGAGTATACAACGTTGAAATCAACTAATATTAAACTGCAACTTGCGCCCTTACATATTTATTCAATGTTGGAACAAGTTGCAGCTGGCTTTGAATTTGAAGCGCACGAAAAGGGCATAACTTTTAATATTGAAACTAGACCTAAAGATTTGACAATTCAGGCAGACCCAGAAAAATTGGTACGGGTCTATAACAATTTAATTGCTAATGCCTTAAAATATGGTACAGATGCAACTCAAATCAATTTGATTGCTAATTTAGTTAACAATAATGAAGTTGAGTTACGTGTTGAAAATAATGGTGCAGCAATTCCTGCAGATTCCTTGAAAAAAATTTTTGAACGATTTTATCGGGTAGAGCCTTCACGTAATACACAGACTGGTGGCACTGGTTTAGGCTTATCTATTACCAAGAGTATTGTTGATTTACATCATGGTAAAATTGTTTGCGAATCTAATGATAAGTGGACGCGATTTATCATTTATTTACCATTAAATCCAAAGAATACAAAAAACTGATAGTTAGCTGTGTTATAATTTTGACTAAGACAAAAATGAAGGGGCATAACATGAGTATTTCTTTAAATACCTGTATTTTAATTTTAAAAGAACATCATTTACTTAAATCAAGTGCAGTTCAAGATACGGTTAGAACCAAGATGGAATATGTTTCCTATGATTCACGTGACATTAAAACGGACACTTTGTTTTTCTGTAAGGGGGCAGGTTTTCGTCCCACATATTTATCAATGGCTAAAGCTAATGGGGCTAATTGTTATGTAGCTGAACAACCTTACCCAGAAGGCAAGGGCATGCACGCATTAATTGTACGTGATGTTTCCAAGGCAATGGCATTATTATCTGCTGCTTTTTTCCGATTTCCGCAAGATGACTTATATGTGGTTGCAGTAACTGGTACAAAGGGTAAAACTACTACTGCCTACTTTTTAAAAGGGATGCTAGATCAAATTAATGATGGCAAAACGGCTTTAATTTCTTCTGTTAACAACGTTGTGGGTCAAAAAAAAGTTGATACGTTTAAATCAAGCTTAACAACTCCAGAGTCTTTAGATTTATTTCGTGATATGCGTACAGCAGTAGATAATGGGATGACTCATCTAGTCATGGAAGTTTCTAGTCAGGCTTATAAGAAGAACAGGGTTTTTGGTTTAACCTATGATTTAGGCTTTTTCTTAAATATTTCGCCAGATCATATTGGTCCCAACGAGCATCCTAATTTTGAAGATTATTTACACTGTAAGTTACAATTATTGGTTAACGCGCGTAAATGTATTATTAATGCCCAGACCAACAATTTTAATGAGGTATATGCAGCAGCCACTACTACTACTGCACCAGATAGTATTTATTTATTTGCTGATGAAAATTATACTAATCCAGAATTAAAACATCCGATTGATTTTTGTTACTCTTCGGAAGAAATTGATATGGCTCGGACTAAATTTAAAGTACTTTGTGTTAGTGATAAGGCAAAAGAATTACCAATTGCTGGTGAATATCAGTTAAAGATGTTAGGTGATTTTAATGAGTCGAATGGGACAGCAGCTGTAATTGGCGCGGGATTAGCTGGGATGGCACATGATGACGCTGCTAAAGGAATTAGTACTGTAACAGTTCCAGGAAGAATGCAAACGGAAATTACTGCAAGTCATGGTGTGGTTGTGGTTGATTATGCGCATAATGAGGCATCAATGATGGCCTTAATGGGCTTTATGCGCCGAGAATTTAATAATCCTAAGATTATTGTGGTAGTTGGAGCTCCTGGAGATAAAGGAGTATCAAGACGACCAGGTTTTAGTAATAGCTTAAATGCGTTTGCTGATAAAGTATTTTTGACAACTGACGATCCTGGATTTGAGGATCCTAAGGAAATTGCTGAAGAGATTGATGCAGGAATTGATCATACCAAAGTAGATGTAACAATCGAATTAGACCGACTTAAAGCAATCAATGATGCTATTAGTATGGCAAACAAAGGTGATGTCGTGCTAATTTGTGGTAAAGGAGAAGATGGTTTTCAAAAAATTCGAGGTGTGAATACGCCTTATCCATCGGATATTACGGTTGCTCAGCAAGTGATTAATGAATTAGAAGACCAGAATGGTCACTTTTATAGTTAGAGAATAGTAAAATGAAGCATTTTTTTACAATTATTGGTGGAATGGGAACGATTGCAACAGAAAGCTTTATCCGTTCAATTAATCATCGAATGGAAATTACTTGTGATCAGGATTATTTGAATTACATTTTAGTTAATGATGCGCAAGTCCCTGATCGAACAACTTATATTAAGGATCATACTAAACGGAACTTCTTTACTGCTTTGCGGGAAGACTTTTTGCAACAGGCCACATTGCAACCCGATTTTTTCGTAATGCCATGTAATACGGCACATTATTTCTATGATGACTTAGCTAATTTAACTGATATTCCATTTTTGCATATGATGAGAATTGCGGTACACAATTTCGTGGAAAAATTTCCTGAGCAAAAGAAGATTGGACTTATTGCAACTGAAGGATCAATTTATGATCATCTGTATGTAGATGAGCTAAATAAAGTGAATCGTAGTGCTGAACTTGGTGGTCCAGAGATTCAGCCTCTAGTTACGAAACTAATTTATTCTAATATTAAACAAAAGGGCGTAGTTGATGCTGAATTGTATCATTCCATCTTGCGCAAGATGCATGATGAATATGGTTGTAATGTTATATTACTGGGCTGTACCGAGCTTTCTTTAGCACAGGAACAGGCTCCCAATCATCCATATCAGGTAATTGATCCGCAATCAATTATGGCAGATGTCGTAATTGAACTTGAACTGAAAATCAGAGCAGGTAAGGATCCTAAACAGGTTATTCAAAAATATTTATATTAATTAAAAAAGAGATAGATAAGGCATCCATAAAAGCTTTAACAACAAAAAATAGCTCCTAAAAGTATTACTTTTAGGAGCTATTTTTTATCTAAGTTTATTATCTAAGTAACATTGCATCATCTTCTAGTTTAGAACCAACTTGCTTTTGGAACAGGTCCATTAATTTGGAAACAGTTAAACTTTGTTTTTCTGGTCCAACTAAGTCTAAAGCTACACGTCCTTGATGGAGCATGACTAATCGATTGCCATAATGAATAGCATCTTCCATGTTATGCGTCACCATAAAGGCAGTTAATTTTTGTTCGCTAATTAATTTTTTGGTAAGTTCCATGACTGTAATTGAAGTCTTAGGATCAAGAGCCGCGGTATGTTCATCTAATAATATCAAATCAGGACGTTGCAGGGTAGCCATTAAAAGGGTAATGGCTTGTCGTTGTCCCCCAGAAAGTAACCCAATTTCAGTTTCGAGTCGATTTTCAAGGTTTAAATTAAGTTGTGCAAGTTGTGTTTTAAAAAATTCACGATCTCGCTTGTTAACTCCATTATGAAAACCGCGACGTTTTCCCCGTTTCATTGCCAAAGCGAGATTTTCTTCAACCGTTAACCTAACTGCTGTCCCCATTTTGGGATCTTGAAAAACACGGCTAATATTTTTTGAACGCTTAGTTACAGTTAGCTTACTGATGTCAATATCATTTAGAATAATTTGTCCCTCTTGCACAGGTATAGTTCCAGCAATACTGTTTAGTAAAGTTGACTTACCAGCACCGTTACTACCAATGATAGTTACAAAATCACCAGCATTCAATTCAAGATTAACGCCACGTAAGACCGGATTTTCATTTACAGTGCCGCGACCAAAAGTTTGATGAAGATTCTTAATTTGTAATACTTTAGGCATTTTTCTTTTCCCCCTTAAGATTGCGTGGCAAGTGAAAATTAGGCAAAATTAAGCAAATTACTAAAACCAATGCTGAGGCCAGTTTGGCATCAGAAGGTTCAACATTCATTTGAAAGACTAGTGCTAAAATGAAGCGGTAGATGATGGCACCTAAAACCAATGTAATTAGCCGCTTTCCCAGTGGCAAGTGGTGCAAAATAACTTCAGCAATAATAATTGAAGCAAGTCCAATAACAATTGTTCCAACTCCTGAATTAAGGTCGGCAAAGCCATTATTTTGAGCTAAAAGAGCACCGGAAAGAGCAATACAGCCATTGGAAATCATATAACCTAAAATTTTCATTCTTTGTGTTTTAATCCCGTTAGCTGCACTCATTTCAGGGTTATCACCCGTGGCCCGCATGGCAAGACCAATCTCAGTTTTGAAAAAGATAATTAAGAGGCTAATAATAATTAATGCGATAATTAGCCCCATAACAATAACAGCATTATTACGAGATAGGCCCCAATTCTGGGCGATAGTAAAGAGGGTCTCTTTACCTAAAAGTGATACATTGGCCGCATTGTTCATTACGCGAGAAGTGATAGAATAGAGCCCCGTCATGGTAATAATCCCTGCTAATAGGGAAGGAATTTTTAATTTAGTATTTAAAAATCCTGTGACAAAACCGGCAATCATCCCACCAGCAAATGCAGCAATTGTAGCTAAGATTGGGTTAATCCCATTAATTAAACACATTGTGGCGATTGCTCCGCCTAAGGGAAAACTCCCTTCAGCCGTCATATCAGCTAAATCTAAAATTCGAAAAGTTAAATAAACACCAACTGCCATTAATGACCAGAGCAAACCTTGTGAGGTGGATGAGAGAAATAAATCCCAAAAAGTATTTAACATAATTATACGTTCACGTTACCTTCCTAATTACTTGGGAGCTTTAATAGATTTAGGATTAATACCTAAGGCTTTAGCCATTTCTTTATTAACGACTAAATTCAATTGATTAGCTTTTTCCACTGGCATATCACTTGGCTTGGCTTTACCATCTAAAATTTTAGCTGCCATTTTTCCCGTTTGCTTACCTAATTCTTCATAGTCAATACCGATTGAAGCTAAGCCACCATGCTTAATTTGATCAGTCGAACCGGCAACGAGTGGAATCTTCTTTTCTTTTACTACTTTACCAATGATTGAAGCTGCAGAAGCAAAAGTATTATCTGTTGGGACATAAATTCCTTGAACTTTATTTGCTAATGTTTCAGTAACTTGTTGGACATCGTTAGTAGTATTAGCAGTTTTAACTAAAACTTTAACGCCAGCTTTCTTTAAGGCAGCAATGGCTAAATCAGCTTGAATTTTTGAATTTGATTCACCAGCGTTGTACATAACTCCGATTGTTTTAGCTTTAGGCACAATTGATAGTAATAGCTCAATTTGTTTGTCAATTGAAACCATATCGGTTGTGCCAGTAACATTTCTGCCAGGTTTAGAATTAGAATTAACTAGTTTGGCTGCCTTTAAATCAGTTACTGCGGTGACAACTGTTGGGATATCTTCAGTGGCATTGGCAATACTTTGTGCTGCTGGAGTAGCAATTCCTAAAATTAAATCAGATTTGTCATTAATCAATTTTTCACTCATACTTTTAAGATTATCTTGACTATTTTGTGCATTTTGATAATCAATTTTTAGATTTTTACCCTCGGTGTAGCCGCCCTCTTTTAGTCCTTTTTTGAAACCTTTGTAAGCTTTATCTAGCGAGGGATGTTGAACAACTTGTAGTACACCAACATGCTTAATTTGTGAATGATTATGAGCTTTTTTGCTACATCCACCTAAGAGTAGAAGTCCGGCTAAACTAATCCCTACTACTATTTTTTTAAATTTCATCTGATTTCCTCCGAATAATAATCAAAAATAAGACAATAAAACAATAAAAAATACCCACCAATTCCGAGTGGGTATACATTAATTATCTTTTATTAAGTAATCAATTGCGGCTAACCACTCAGAAGTTATGTGGCTAACCGTAATTAAAAGGGCTTTAGCCATCATAGATAAATTCAAACTAGAACTGTGTTTGAATTCATCTAGATGAATTCAAACTTTATCTAAAATAGCTAAAGTAATAACGGTTATTCAGCTGTAAGTTACAATTTAAATTAATTTTCATTAAAAAATACCTCCAACTTTAAGGAAAAGTATAAAATAACTTTAGAATATTGTCAAGCCTAATGTTTATATTTTAAAGTCAATAAATAATAAGAAAAAGCAAATTGTAGTATATTATTTAAATAATACATGTATAGCATATTTCATTATGCAAACCTAGACGAGAACACAAAATTGTATAGAAAATAAATTTATAATTAGCTATAATTATAAATAAAGAGAACAATTTTGGAGAGATGGATAATGAGTTGGGCTGAAGAAAGAGTTTTAAATAAGATAAAGAATTTACCTGGTAATGATGTAATTAGTACTAGTGAACTGGCAGCAGAATTAAATTTATCTAGATCTGTTGTTAGCCATTATCTAAATCAACTTGCCAAAGAAAATAGAATACAAAAAATCAAAGAACGACCAGTTAAATGGCGCAAAAATTCGATTAATAAAACGACTGATTTATCATTTGCCAGTGTTATCGGTAGTCAGGGATCATTAAAAAGAGTAGTAGAACAGTTATGTGCTGCTGTAATTTATCCACCAAATGGTTTAGATGTATTAATTACTGGTAATACTGGCGTAGGTAAAAGTTATTTAGCTGAAAGATTGGTCGCGTATGCCAAAGAAGTAGGAAGTATCAAAGCTAATGCACCATATTTATGTCTAAATTGTGCTAGTTATGCTGGTAATCCTGAACAAATTACTACTTTATTATTTGGGTCTGCTAAAGCAAGTGCTACACAAGCAAAAGGTTTAATTGAAAAGGCAAATGGGGGTTATTTATTTTTAGATCAAGTTGATCGATTAAGCAATGTTAATCAAGAAAAAATTCTAAATTTTATTGATTCTGGGCAATTTTATAAAGTGGGCGATAATGTTCACCATGTTAAATCTAATGTTCGCTTAATAATGGCAACAACAAAAGATCCAGAAAGAGTATTGCTGCATTCTTTCTTAAGAAAAATACCTGTTCAGGTTAATTTGCCTGATTATGCTAAAAGACCAATTGATGAGCGCTTAGAAATATTACGGTCATTTTTTTACGATGAAGGACAGAGAATTAATAAGAAAATAGTAGTCGATGAAGAGGTTGTTTCAGCACTATTACAAATTAATCATAAAGATAATGTTAGCTATATAAAGAATATAGTTCGGGCGTCATGTTCGGCGGCTTATCATGATTGGTTTAGTTCGAATACAATGTATTTAAAGCTAAAGAACCTTATTCTTGATTATTTACCACCATTTAAAAACTATGGTTCAATTGTTGTTGATCCTGCACTTGTTATTAGATATTCTGAAAGTAAAAGCTTAAATAAAAAATTAACCAATATTTCTCAAGAATTAAAAAAGGTGATTAATGCATTTTCCGATACAAGTTTAAGTAATTGCCGTTTAAGAATTGAAGCAATAAACAAGCTAAATGAATCAAGTTCCCAAGCGTCAGGACTACATGTGCAACATAAACAACTATTTGCTGAAATAATTGAAAAGAAATATGGGCTGGCTAAGGCTGCATATTTAGAATTAACAATTTATTATTTATATGAGCATCATTTTAAACCAGATTGTGATATTGAGAAATTAAGAGCAGTTGTTCTCAAAAAACTACCACGAGCATATCATGTGGCTCGAAGTTTTTATAGCAAATTGCCAATCTTAGATAAGGATAGTCATCAAGGCCTAACATATATATTTGCTATTCTATTAAGCGAATATATCGATGAAAATGTTAAATTACATGGTCTGTTAGTTGGTCATGGTGAAAATACAGCTACCAGTATTCAAGCAGTTGTTAATTCGCTTTGTGGTAACTATATTTTTGATGCAATTGATGTTGCAATTGATGCTGATACAACTACCATGATTAATGCGATTAATAACTTGGTTTTAAATTATAATGCGATAAATGGCCTGGTCTTAATGGTCGATATGGGCTCTTTAAATAAGTTATATAGTGAAGTTGGTTCGAATTTAAATTGTGATTTACTGGTAGTTAATAAATTAACAACTGTAACTGCATTAGATTTAGCTTCTAAAATGAAGCAAAATTTAGATTTTACTAGAATTGCCAGTAGTGCTGAACGGGAATACCAAATAAATGTAAAGTACTATAATGGTTTTTCCCAAACAAAAAATATTCTGGTATCTTGCATTTCTGGTTTAAAAGTTGCTGAACAAATAAGTGAAATTCTGCGACAATATTTGCCAGCGGATATAAAAATAATTCCTTTAGGGTACAATGACTTGAAGGAAAAAATTGTTACTAAGCAGTGGGCTTATTTTGAGCAAACATTATTTTTGTTAACCACTTTTGATATAACAGAAAAAATCAAGTTTAAATATATGAACTTATACGATATTTTAGCGATTAGTGGTGAAAAAAAATTAAAACTTTGGCTGCAACCATATTTAAACCAACAACAATTAACAGATTTAAATAATAAATTATTGTGTTTCTTTTCTAAGGAAGGAATTGCTGAACGCTTAAATTTCTTGAATCCAAGTGTAGTAATAAAAGAGGTTGAAGAAATTAATAAAAAATATGAAGATTTCTATAATTTGGAATTAGATGGCAAAATTAAATTGAATCTTTATATGCATGTTGCCCTGATGATTGAACGAGCTGTCATGCGGAATAATGTAATTGAGGTTCAGCCTAAATCTGAAAAAGAAAAAGCTTTCTTTAAAATAACGCGTACCATTTTCCAACCAGTTGAGTTAAAATATAACGTCACAATTTCAAATTATGAAATTTCTTTATTATATGATTTGTTAAAGCAATATATTAAATAGATGATAATGATGTTTGATTACTAAAAAAGTCATAGTCGAATTTGACTATGACTTTTTTAAAAAATTATTTATGGTAAATCGTTGCCAGCAGCTAAATAAAGGTCATACCATTCTTGGGCACTTAGTTCAATATCGGCTCCCTTGGCACTATCAATAATATGTTCGGGTGTCATGGTACCAATAATTACTTGAATATTAGCGGGATAGCGCAAAATCCAGGCGGCTGCAATTGCATTTTTAGAACACCCTTTTAACTTGGCTAATTTCTCTAAGGTATCATTAACTTGCGGAAATTTTGGATTACCAATAAAGTTACCCTCGATTTGACCGTATTGAAAGGGCGACCAAGCTTGAATAGTCATTTGATGCAGTCTTGAATAATCAAAGATACCGCGGTCATGGTCAATACTGCGATTGTCGGTCATATTAGTATGAATATTAAAATCAATCGGTCCGGTATGCATGATACTGAATTGTAATTGGTTGATTAGTAATTTTTGGCTGATACCAGCTTGTAATAAGTCAACTTGGCGGGGATTGAAATTTGAAACTCCAAAATGACGCACTTTCCCATCTTGTTGCAATTCGTCAAATGCAGCCCCGACTTCTGCAGGATCCATCAAGGCATCAGGACGATGCAAAAGTAAGCTGTCTAAATAATCAATTTGCATTCTAGATAAAATGCCATCGACTGACTTTATAATGTAGTTTTTTGAGAAATCATAACGTGTAGTTTTGTAATTAAGCGTGGGCTCTTCATAAATACCAGTCTTTGATTGAATATAAAAATCTTCTCGTTTAAGGGAAGAATTCTTTAAGGCATTTCCAAAAACTGTTTCCGACTTTCCATGACCATAAACATCGGCTGAATCAATATAATTAATACCAACATCATGCGCTGTTTCTAATGTCTTGACCGCGCTATCAATATTTAATTTGTTCATCCGCATAATTCCTAGTGCAAGCGCTGAACTAGAAAACTCCGTATTACCAATTTTAATTTGTTTCATAATTTGCCTCCTTTCTTAAGTATACGACAAATTTGCTTAAATAATTTGGAAACGATTGCAAACAAATATCCAAGTAAAGTAAAAATAGTTGCCGTTTTTCAAAAATTAATAGTGAATATATTATCTTTTAGAGTTAATATAATAAAAACAATAACTTGAATTTGCTATTTTTAGAAGGGAGTCTTGTAATGACTAAATTAAATGATGATTATATTTTAGGTCTCGATATCGGGACTAATTCTTGTGGTTGGGCTGCTAGTGAATATCAGGTTTTAGATGGTGGTCAGAGAATATTAAAAGAACTCAATTCGCAATGACGGAATTGAGTTTTTTTAACTGATTTTATTTACCTAAAAACTGATTACTTTCAACTTCACGGATAAAGTCGGCCAGGTGCTTGTAATAAACATCTGGATTATCAACCATGTGGTGGTGCCCACCATCTGGCGTAGTTACAAGTTGGGCGTTAGGAATTTCTTTTTGCATAATTTTGGCTGTTGCAATTGGCATGGTTTCATTCTCACCAAAAGTAAGTAAAGTTGGTACTTTAATATTTTTTAATTGCTTTCTAAAGTGCCAGTCTTTCAATTTTCCAGTAATGACAAATTCATTATCGCCTTGAAAAGCATTATAAACAGCACTACCGCCAATATCTTGTAAATGGTAAAGTTTTGATGGCTGCCGCCGATCAACAAAATTAATATTAAGAATATTAACATCTTCTTGGTAACGTTGATTGTCATAATCATTGCTAGCTTCACATTCATGCATAAAGTCAATTTCAGTTTGGGGCAAAATTTCTTGACGACGGCGATTAACAGCGGCAACATATTCATCAATTTCATCGACCATTGACGAAATAATTGCTCCCTTCAAGTGTTTACCATACTTAACTGCATATTCTTGAACCAGCAAACCGCCCCAACTCTGACCAATTAAGTAGAACTTATCTAAGCCTAATTTGTTGCGAACTTCTTCTACTTCATCTAAAAAATATTCATAAGTTAAATATTTGTTAGCAATTTTAGGGTCTGTATAATCTGGTTGATCCGAGTAAAGCGAGCCCAATTGATCATACATTGTAACTTGTACATTAAGCCCCTGCTTTTTCAGTTGCTCAGCCGTGTCTTCCCAATATTCGTGATTACCGCCCGGTCCACCATGTAGAGCTAATAAATGAATATCGCCTTGTCCTTGCGTATTGGTCCATAAGTGATAGCCATTATCTAACGTAATAATTTTAGTGCCAGTTTTCATAGTTTGCTCCTTTATTTTTATAATTTTACTTTTAAGCTTATCATAATTAAGATAAAAAGCACGAAGCTACAAATTAAATTGCTATGTATACCATATATTAGCGCTTTCATGCTATAATTGTTTTAAAAAATAGTTACTTGTCGGGAGGAAAAAGGAAAAAATGACCGAACCCAAATGGCTTAAAGACATGGATAGAGCTGAATATTTAGAGGAAGATTTTGCGGCTAGTGGTAAGAGTAGGTATACTTGTCAGTGGAATTGATAAAGATGATCCAGATTGGTTAGAAAAGGCAGCAGCAAAAACTAATGCGGCAAGTGGTGACGATTACGTCAAACTTGATTGTGGTTTATTAACAGTTAATCAACTTAATTGGATGTTGCGGAATACGATTGGTGAACTAACTTTTGTTGATGATAACAACCAATTTTTATGGTATAACCGTCCAGTTGATGAGCAGGCTAAGATGAAGGCTAAACGAGTACCAGCACAAGTAGGGAGTTCAATGGGCGCGGTGCATCCGCATATTGGTGAGGTGATTCCTGCAGCTAAAAAAGTAGTTCGTGCTTTACGTCATAAACAAGCTGGACATGATGCAGTCTATATGCCTGTACCGACTGGTAATTTGCAAGAACTTATTTTGCACTATTATAAACGAGTTGAGGATGATGAAGGGCACTACGTCGGCATTTATGAATGGGTACAAGATATATACCCCTTAGTTAAATACTTTTGTGAAACTACTGGTCAAAAATTAGTGATTGATGAAGATGCAAATACAGGTGCAACTTACCGGAATAATTCAAAGCCAGATAGCCATACCGGTGCATCAACTAAGGCTGGTAATTAAAATTAAATATTTCTGAGTAGTGAGCAGTACCTGTCTGCTCACTTTTTGTTATACTATTACTATATGTGATTATTAACTTGGCTAATCAAACTTAAATAACTATAGGCTTTTAGAGATGGTTAAATAGTAAGATTAGTTTTAAGCGTATTATTGGGAGTTATCTAGAGAAAATTTTAGCAGAGGTGGAATTATTATGGTTTTTTACACGCTTAAGTATATTGAACAAAATCAAAATACTAATAAAACAATCTTATATGCGTTGATTGCGATTGCAGCACTTACTTTAATTGCTTTTACTGCACTTTATTTGCGACATCGTTTTGATACGCGTTATCGTGATTTGGGGATAATAGCTTTATTGTTTCTCTTATTATTTGTGGGTACTCAATATGAAGAATACGTACAAACTAACTTAGTTAAATCACAGTCGGAACAAATTGCTCCATTCATTAAGTCTGTAGCTAAAGATAATGGTGTGGCTGTTTCTGATGTTTTAGTAAATTCAACAACATTGCAAGATGGCATAATTGTAAGAATTAATTCTAAAGATATTGACTATCAGTTAGAACTGAATAATGATAACAATACATATTCTTTGAAACAAGCTCATGTAATTAACCACGACGTTAATATAAAAGACTAGGAGGCAATCAGGATGGATTATACGCAACTTTTTATTAAATTTGTTTTAGGTGTGGTAACATTAATCTTTCAAATTAATGTTTTCGGTAAAAGTAACATTGCTCCAACTACTGCCTTAGATCAACTGCAGAATTATGTTTTAGGTGGCATTATTGGTGGCGTAATTTATAATGCCAATATTAGTGTATTGCAGTTTTTATTAGTTTTAATCGTATGGACACTAGTAGTCTTTATTTTAAAATTTGCCCGTGAGCATAGTAACTTTGTGCGAACAATAATTGATGGCAAACCTATCCAAATCATCAAAAATGGCAAAGTACTGGTTAAAAACTGCTTGACAGTTGGAATATCTGCCAATGAGCTAATGTTTAAGCTCCGTAGTCAAGGAATATATTCTGTGGATAAGGTTAAAAACTGTATCTTTGAAAAAAATGGACAGCTTACTGTAATTAAAAAGGATGAAAAAAATCTTCATTTTCCGCTTATCAATGATGGCCAAGTTAATGAAGATGCATTAGAATTTTTGAATAAGGATGAAGCTTGGTTAAAACGAAAGATTAAAGCAGCAGGCTACCAGGACTTTAGTGATATCTTTTTAGCTGATATTGAAGATGGTGAGGTTTCTTTTACTGATTACAAGCAAAAATAGAAAAGAGCTCTGAATGGAAAATTTGATTAAAGCGCAACAGCTAGTTAACGAGGCCGAAGTAATAATTGTTATTGCTGGAAATAAGTTTGCTAAATTAGAAGGACTGGATTTGTTAGGACAAGATAGCTTTGACCAAGACTTTCCGTTAATTGCCAAAAAGTATGACGTTCATTCAATTGGTTCAGCATTAGATTTAAAGGAATTAGCCTGGTCTGAAAAGTGGTTTATTTGGAGTCAGTTAATCAATAAGTATTCGCTCATGTATAAACCCAGTGCGACAATGAAACAATTAAAAGAGCTTCTGAACAAGAAAAAGTACTTTATTGCTACTGCTTCATTTGGTAATTTTTTTGAAAAAGCGGGTTTTAATCAAAATCGAATCTTTAACATTTTTGGTAATTGGACTAACATGCAGTGTTCTAGTGGAATTAATCATGGTTTAAAAAATGCGACCAAAGTTGCTACCCAAATTGCGGCAACTACAGTTTTAACAGATATTGAAAAACTTATACCTAAGTGTGCTGTTTGTGGACAACCGCTGGAAATTCATCTGCCAATTACTTCACATTTCTATCCTGATAGTGATGCTAACGCTCGTTTTCGTTGGTTTTTAACTGGAAATGAAGCTACAAAAACTGTTTTTTTAGAGCTTGGCGTTGATGAAACAAGTCCGCAATTATTTGAACCAATTATCCACTTAGTGGACGAATATAAGCAATGGTCATATGTTGCAGCAGATTATACTCAAGCTATGTTGCCGTTAACATTGCAAAACCGTAGTGCCGCTGTTAATACTGATTCAGCTAGCTTAGTTCAAGCTTTAATTGAGGGGAACAAGTAATGAGTATCTTTATTGCGAATGGTATTTTACATGTTTCAGATGCCCAAAACAAATTGCGCGCTAAAGGGTAAGAACAGCCAGCATTTATTGATGATTATACTTTACTAGATATTGAAACCACCGGGCTTAATCCATACCGTGATCATGTAACCGAACTTGGGGCAATTAAAGTTAGAAATAACAAAGTCGTTAATCAATTTAGCCAATTAGTGGTTTATCCGCGGTCTAATCATGTGCCAACTTTTATTACTAATTTAAATGGAATTACCGAAGAATTGCTATGTAGTAAAGGTGTACCAGTAAAGATAGCGATGGCGGAATTTCGACAATTTATTGGTGAGGACATTATTGTGGGCTACAATGTTAATTTTGATTTAAATTTTCTGTATGATTTAACCCAAAAGTTTAACTTGCCGCGCCTCAATAATGATTATGTTGATGTTTTACGTTTAGCTCGTGTTTATTATCCCTTTAAACGTAATCGATTGCTAGATTGTATGCAGCGAGCAGGAATTGCAGAAGTTGAAGAGCACCACGGTTTGGCTGATTCGCTTGCTACCAAAAAAGTTTATGATGACTTTCGCATGCACTTTACTGATCAATTATTAATGAAGGCACAAGCTAAGCTAAAAAATATTGATTTATTAGGACCTAAATTGGCACCAGCGGATCTAGGAATTCATCCTCCAATTAATAATAAAAAAATTGTATTTAGTGACGAGATAAGTATGAGTAAGTCTGAGGCTATCCAGATGGTTAATAATTTGGGTGGCCAAGGGCAAATTGCAGTTCAAGCTGATACGAACTATTTAGTTTTAGCAGATGAAGGATTTTTTAGTAAAAATAATTTTTTGTGGCAGCAAGCACAGAAATATAATCAAGGAGGAGCTAAAATTAAGCGCTTGTCTGAAAGCTACTTTTTAAATATGATTGATGAATGGGCTAGAAGTTAACTAAAAAGCAAAGCATTGCAGCTTTGCTTTTTTGCTGTTGCAAACAAAAGTTCGATTAGATATACTTAACTATTATTAGTTCAAGGAGTATTTGAATGGCACGTAGGCGAAAAAAAAATAGTAGTAATAATAATGACTTTTGGGCTCTAGTAATTATTATCCTATTTTTAGTTTGGTTTGTTATAACTAAGGGTGGGACCGATCCTAGTGGTCACCAGACAATCAACCAATTTACTCAAAATGAGCAACCAAGTGATAATAAAATTGACCATACCAAACCCGCAGCAAAGGCATATGGAGGTTTAGCTAAAGAAGATTATGATAAGTTAGCAAGGATTGATTTTAAAAGTGGCACAGCAGCTTATATACCTGTCAACGGAAATCAATCAACGTTAATTAAGGAGGCCTGGAAGGTCAATCGAGTCATTTATTCAAATTTAGATGATTTAAATCGAACTTCCCACTCTAATACTGCTTTTTTAGAAAAAAGAAACATTGCCAATGGTGAATTTCGGATGCGGCAATTTGTGGCGCCAACCGGTTGGCATTACAATCGCCGTAACGGCAGTCAAATTTATAATCGGGGGCACTTGATTGCTTATTCAATTTCTGCTGGAATTGACGCAGAGGGAAATTATAATCCTGATACTATGACTGGTGATCAAAATAACCCTAAAAATTTATTTACCCAATCAGCTTTTTCAAATCAAAAAGTGCAAACTATTTTTGAAAGTAAGGTTAGACAGGCGTTAAGACAAAGAAAACGCGTTATATATCAAGCAACGCCGATTTTTCGTGGCGAAGAATTAATGGCTCGCGGTATCAATTTACAAGCTATTTCTACCGATAATAGTTTAGATTTTAACGTTTATTTGTTTAATGTTGAACCTGGCTACTCCTTTGATTATAGCGATGGACGAGCAAGGATAAATCATGAAATGCAAGTGAGACAGGTATATTAATTATTTTTATAATTTTATTTTTGCTAATTTCTGTGAAAATAATAAAAAGATGGTAATTGTTCGGATAATCTGACTAATAATAAATAAGCGTAAAAATTAAAGCAGCATTATGAGATGTTGCTTTTTTGTGTAATTTCATGTAGCAAAAATCAGAACATTTACTCCAAAAAAATATTAATAACTCCCCGTTTTAGAAGTTAAAACGAATATTATTACATAGATGTCGGCAATTTTTGGGGGTATAAAACGAACTATTAATGCAAAGACTTAGTTGTATTAAAACCGATTTTATTTTAAAATTGAGTAAAGAAGAGAAGTAATATGATACAAATTGATAGTGGTACAAATTTATGGATAACAACAAATTCGTTGAAGTAAAAAATCTGAGAAAGGTTTATGATAATGGTCACGAGGCGATTAAGAACGTAAGCTTTTCTGTTAAAAAAGGTGATTTGGTCTGTCTTCTAGGACCTTCAGGCTGTGGGAAAACTACTATCTTAAATATGTTAGCTGGCTTACTTAATCCAACTGCTGGTGAGATTCTTTTTGATGGTAAATCGATGGTTAAAGTTGCACCAAAAGATCGCCATATTGGGTATGTTTTCCAAAACTATGCTTTATATCCTCATATGACAGTTTTACAAAATGTAATGTTTCCTTTAACAGTTGGCAAGAACAAGCGCTCTAAAGCTGAAGCTAAAAAAGTAGCACAAAAGTATATGCAATTGACGCAGATTATGGATCTTGCTGATCAAAAGCCAGGTAATTTGTCAGGTGGACAGCAGCAGCGCGTAGCTATAGCTCGTGCTTTAGTTCAAGAACCAAAGATTCTTTTAATGGATGAGCCATTAAGTAATTTAGATGCTAGATTACGTTTAAAGATTCGTGAGGAAATTCGCTCATTAGTTAAATCAGTTGGCATTACTACTTTGTTTGTAACTCATGATCAAGAAGAAGCATTGTCAATAGGCGATAAGATTATCTTATTTAATGATGGGGTCATTCAACAAGATGATTTAGGGCAAAATTTCTATTTGGAACCAAATAATTACTTTGTCGCAAATTTTATCGGCAACCCAGTAATTGATAATTTTAAAGTTATTAAAACAGATCAGGAATTGCGTTCAAGCCAATTCACCATCCCACTTGCTTTGCTTGATGCCTCCCGCTTTAAGCGCAATTTGCCAAACGGTGAATATATATTATCAGTACGTCCTGAAAATATTACGCCCCAAAAAGATGGATTTTTGCATGTTAAAGTTGATGATGTTGAATTAATTGGCCGGGAGCGAATCTTAAAGTTCACCTATGATCAAGTGCAAGCTCGGTCATTGATTAATTTAGAAGAGTCGATTCAACCGGGTGATGAAGTGACCTTACAGCTGAAGTTTGACCGCATATTTATCTTTACACCAGATGGGGAGCGCGTTTACTAATGGAAACAAATCAGAAAAAAGCGTGGCTATTTTTAGCGCCAACCATTATTTTTGTTACGCTATTTAGTATTTATCCCATTCTGCGTGCATTGGGAATGAGTTTTCAAAGCGGATCATTGATTGACTTACATTGGAGCGGTTTAAATAATTATCAGTATATTTTTCATGATCCTGAATTTTGGCTTGCACTTCGAAACACTGCTTTATATGCCATTATTTCTGTCCCACTTGGTTTGGTTATTTCGATTATGCTGGCTTGGATTATTTTTGATAAAGTTAAGCACCAATCATTTTTTGAAACCACCTTTTTTATGCCCTATGTTACCTCGACAATTGCCATTGGGATAGTATTTCGTTATATCTTTAATGGTGATTATGGCATGCTTAACTTTATTTTACGCTTATTGCATTTACCAGCTCCTAACTGGATTGATGATCCTGCTTGGTCATTGGTAACGATTATTATCTTTGGTATTTGGACATCACTAGCCTTTAATATTGTCATTTTAATGGGAGCATTACGTAATATTGACCCTAATTTTTATACCATTGCTGATATGTATGGTGCTAGCGACAAAGATAAATTTTGGCGGATAACTATGCCAGAATTGGTACCCACTCTAGCATTTTTACTAACAATGAATATTATTGGTGCTTTTAAAATTTATACTTCGGTTTATGCCTTATTTAATGGTCAAGCAGGAATTGGTAACTCAGGTACTACAGCTGTTTTTTATATTTATAATAAATTTCAAATTGTCGGTACTCCTGGTGTAGCAATGGCAGCAACAGTAATTTTATTTCTCCTCATTTTGTTTGCTACGTTCTTGCAACGGAAAATGATGAAGAAGATTGGAGAAAATTAATGAAACGAATTCGTTTTGGGGTTTTGATCAGTTACCTCATTTTGTTTATCTTTGCAATAATTACTGTTTTTCCTTTTGTTTATATGATTTTGGGTGGATTAATGAGCTTTCAGGAAACAACTTCAATTCCCCCGACCTTAATTCCGCATCATTTTGAGTGGAATAATTATGCGAAAGTTTTTGCTAGAGCGCCCTTTGCTCGGTACTTTTTTAATACAATTTTAACTGCAAGTGTGACAACTTTGGTTAGTTTATTTAACTCACTTTTAGGTGCCTTTGCGATGGTTAATTTGCGCTTTAAGGGTAAAGGCCTTGTGCAAATGATTTTACTGTCATTATTAATGGTTCCAGGAGAAGCAATAATTTTTACTAACTACAATACTATTGCAAAAATGGGCTTACTTAATACTTATATAGGCCTGGTCCTCCCCTTTTTAACTTCGATTTTTTATATGTATTATTTACAAAGCTATTTTGGGTCAATTTCAACAACTATTTATAAGGCGGCAATGATTGATGGTGCAAGCGATTGGGACTATATTTGGAAAATTCTTGTGCCCATGTCTAAAAGTGGTTTGTTCACAGTTGGCTTATTAAGTTTTATTTCTGGTTGGAATTCCTTTCTTTGGCCATTATTAGTAACTAATGAAGATACAATGCGCTTACTCAATAATGGCTTATCTTCTTTTGCTTCAGATGCAGGTAGTGAGACGCAATTGCAACTAGCTGCAGCTACTTTAACTGTTTTGCCAGTTTTAGTTTTGTATTTCATTTTTAGAAAACAGATTATTAAAGGGGTGGTGCGTAATGACCTTAAAGGATAAAACAACCATTACTTTTTATAATGGGTTAACAACAATTGGCGGACCGATGATTGAGGTTGCTTATAACAAGTCACATGTTTTGTTTGACTTGGGTGAAGTATATCGGCCGGAATTAGAATTGCCGGATGAAAGTTATTCAACGCTAATTAAAAATCAGTTGATTGGGGATGTGCCTAACTTCTATGATCCATTACTTACTGGCCAGCCAATTGATCATCAACGTTGGGAGCACGCTGCAGCATATATGTCGCATTTACATCTTGATCATAGTAAAGCTCTGAATTTTTTAGCTCCAGAAATTCCGCTTTATGCTGGTCCACTTACAGCCCGGTTATTACCTGTTTTAAATGAAAATGGAGATTTTCTTTTGCCAGCAGCAGGGCACAAACCTAATTATACTAGGCCAATTATTGCGGCTAAGTATCAAGTACCAATTCATATCGGAGAAATAACACTAACCATTTGGCCCAGCGATCATGATGCATATGGTGCAACTGGTTTAATTATTACTACTCCCAATCAGACCTTGGCTTATACGGGGGATATCCGATTGCATGGTTATCATCCTGATTGGGTACATCAATTTTTAGCTGCTGCTCGGGGCTGTGATGCGTTAATTGTTGAAGGGACTGGAGTTTCTTGGCCTGAGGAAAAGCAGGTTCAACCTAGTGCAGAATTTACTGGTCCCAGAACTGAAATTGAGTTAACTGACCAAATCATCCAGCTTGAACGAGTTAATGAAAAACGGCAATTAACTTTTAATACCTATCCAACTAATGTAGAACGGTTGTTACGTTTGCTTGAACTTTCACCGCGCAAGGTAGTGCTGCATGCTAAGAGAGCACATTTACTAAAGGAAAGCTTGCAACAGGATTACTTGTATTATTACTTGCCAGGAGAGCAGAAAATTGCAAATTTAAATCCGCAGTTGGCAGTTGATTATGAGAAACTGCTCGCTGATGATCATGAGTATCTCTGGCAAGTAGTTAAAAATTATGGTGATTTGCAAGTAGGAGGTTTATATATTCATTCTAATGCTGAACCACTAGGTGATTTTGATCCAGCATATGAGCCTTTTATACAGACATTAATGGATAGAAAGATTGAATTTAAAGCTTTACGTTGCTCAGGTCATGCGGATGAAAAAGAGCTTAAGCAAATTATTAGCGAGGTTCAACCTAAAGCACTTATTCCGGTGCACACACTGCATCCGGAGCTTGAGGAGAACCCTTTTGGAAAACGGATTTTACCAAAGCGTAATCAAACAATTACGCTTTAGTTAATCAAAAACTTGTTGTTTAATTTTTATTTTTGGGGAGGTTTACCAAATGAAGTTTAGTAAAAAAATTATAGCAGCCTTTGCTGCTGGTATGGCTTTGATCGGGACTGCTGCTTGTTCTAATGGTAGTCATTCGTCTTCGTCATCTAGCACCGATAATTCTGAAAAAATTGCTAAAGTAACTAAGCAAACTAATATTGTTTTTTGGCACGGAATGACAGGTGTCCAGCAAGAAACGCTTAAGGGTTTAACTAAGGAGTTTGAAAAAGAAAATCCAAAGATTAAGGTTAAGTTGGAAAATCAGGGTGCCTATAATGACTTGCAGGCCAAGATTAATTCGACCTTGCAATCACCTAATAACTTACCAACAATTACCCAGGCTTATCCTGATTGGCTTTATACAGCTGCTAAGAATAAAATGTTGGTTGATTTAACGCCGTACATTAATAACAAAGCTGTTGGTTGGGGTGGTAGCAAAGCTTCTAATATCAAGCCAGCCCTACTTGATGGTTCCAAAATCGCAGGTACGCAGTACGGCATCCCATTTAATAAATCGATTGAAACTTTGACTTATAATGCAGATATTTTTAAAAAATATGGTATTAAAAAGGCACCGACAACAATGGCTGAATTGAAACAGGATGCTGAAATAATTTACAAAAAGAGTAATCACAAAGTTGTTGGTGCTGGTTTTGATTCATTGTCAAACTACTACACTTTGGGAATGAAAAATGAAGGAGTCGACTTCTCAAGTAAGATTGATTTTACCAGTCCTACTTCAAAGAAGGTAATTAACTACTATGCCGACGGTATTAAGGCTGGTTACTTCAGAGTGGCTGGTTCAGAACACTATCTTTCAGGTCCATTTGCTAACCAAAAGGTAGCAATGTTTATTGGTACCTCGGCTGGTGAAGGTTTCGTTAAGCAAGGTGTTGGCGATAAGTTTACTTATGATGTTGCTCCTCGTCCTGGAAAATACACAATGTCACAAGGAACAGATATTTACATGTTTAATCATGCAACAGCTGAACAAAAAGCTGCTGCATTTACATACATTAAGTTTCTAGTTTCTAAAGCTAGTCAACTTAAGTGGGCTAATGCAACTGGGTACATTCCAGTTAATCATGCAGCTGCTGATGCAACTGAATACAAAGATAATAAGCAGATTAAACTTCCGGCTAAGTTAGAAGATGCCATGAAGAATCTTTACAGCGTTCCAGTTGTTAAAGATGCCGGGGCTGCATATGGTCAACTTAATCCAATTATGCAAAATATTTTAGCTGCTGCGCAGAAGAAGCAAGATGTAGATAACGCAATTAATTCGGGTAAAGCAAAATTTGCGGCTGCTTGGAAACAATAAAAATTAAATAGCAATTAATTTAAAAACTAATAAGCCCTAAAAGTGAGACACTTTTAGGGCTTATTAGTTTTTAAATACTTAATTATTAAGATGAACAGGCAATGGTGTATAAAAGATATATTTTATGTAAACGCATAAAAAGCGAACTTTATTATTGGATAAGGGTATTAAATACAAATAAATACGAATTTTATTGTGATTTTAATTGTAATTTAACCATTATTGCTTTACAATAAACAAGACTTGGATTTTACTAAGTTTAATTAAATATAGATAAATTTTGGAGGAAATAATATGAACTTTGCTAAAAAGCTAGCGACTTTTATCGTTGCTAATTTAGCTTTATTTGTAACTACAGCTTGCTCAAGCAATAAGCCATCCTCAACCGTTGATTCCAATAAAATTCCGAAAATAACAGAAAAGACTACGGTAACTTTTTGGCATGGGATGCAGGGAGCACAAGAAAATACTTTAAAAAGTTTAGTTCAGGATTTTGAAGAAAAGAATCCCCAAATAAAAATAAAACTTGAACAACAAGGAAATTATGATGATTTGCAAGCTAAATTAACGGCAACTTTGCCATCTCCTAAAAATTTACCAACAATTACTCAGGCCTATCCAGGTTGGTTACAAAGCGCTGCCCAAAATAAAATGCTTCAGAATCTAGCTCCATATATAAATAACAAAGATGTTGGTTGGGGCAGTAGCCAAGCTTCTGAAATTAAGCCAGAATTACTGGATAGTGCCAAAATTAATAACATCCAATATGGAATTCCATTTAACAAATCAATTGAAGTGCTTGTCTATAATCCAAAACTGCTGAAACAATATGGCATTAATAAGGTGCCAACAACGATGGTTGAATTAAAGCAGGCTGCCCAGACTGTTTATGAAAAGAGTCACCACCAAGTTGTTGGGGCAGGCTTTGATAATTTAAATAATTACTATGTATTAGGAATGAAAAATCAAGGACAAGCTTTTTCAAGTAAAATTGATTTTACAGGTAAAGAATCAAGTAAAGTTATCAATTACTTTGTTGCTGGTGAAAAAGAGGGTTATTTTAGAATGCCCGGTTCGGATAAGTATCTATATATTCCGTTTGCTAATCAAAAATTGGCAATGCTGATAACATCATCATCTACGGAAACTTGGATTAAGCAGGCTAGTAAAAAGGGTTTAACCTATGATATAGCAGCTCGGCCGGGAAAGTATACTTTGCAGCAAGGAACAGATATTTATATGTTCAGCCGTGCTAGTGCAATGCAAAAAGCAGCCGCCTTTAAATTTATGAAGTTTTTAACTGCTAAAAATAGCCAATTAAAATGGGCTAAAGCAACTGGATATATTCCAGTTAATCAAAAGGCGGTTCAGGCTGATAGCTATCAAGCTAATAGTGAATTTAAATTACCAGCTCATTTAAATGAGCTTATGAATACCAACTCCTTATATAGTGTTCCTGTAATTAAAAATGCAAATGCAACTTTTGGTCAGTTAACACCAATTATGCAATCGATTTTAGTTGCTGGTCAAAAAAATCGAAATGTTGAACAGACTATTAGAACCGGTAAAATCAAATTTAATGCTGCTTGGCAGCAATAAAAAGCAGGCTAATGCCTGTTTTTTATTTAGTGTTTTTTTACTTGAATGGTAAGATAATATTGTTATAAAAATCTACTAATTGCTTAACTAAATAGCCAGGGGTGAAAAATGATAAAAGAGCAAAAATTTCCAGTAGCAACTAAATATAAATGGTTTGATATCAATAATTTAAGTGAAGATGATAGTGAAAAGCTACAAGATGATTTCAATTTTACTTCTGATATGATTTCATATATTTCTGATCGGCATGAGCGACCACATTATGACTACGACACTTATACAAAAATCCATTTATTAATCTATGACGTACCAATTTGGCCTACGCAAGTAATTAAACATTTTACGGCGCATCCCATTACTTTTTTAGTATCTGGAGAAAATATTTTTACTTTCCATACTGAAGCAACTGGTTATGTATTTGACGAATTTAATGATTATGCAATGCGACGAGAATTATCCAATTCTCAAGATGTGACTGAGTTATTAATGAAATTTATGTTATATGCCACACAATATTTTCAAAGAGCAATCACGCAGCTTGATGATGAGCGCAATAGTCTTGATAAAAAATTATCAGGAGATATTAATAACAAGGACTTAGTGGAATTATCAAATATTGAAAAGAGTTTAGTCTATTTATCTAGTTCAATCCAAACTAATTCAATGATGATTCATAGCTTAAAATTATCAGAATTAGATTTCACTAAAAAAGCACGCGAAAGTCTTGACGATGTTTTAATTGAATCAAATCAAGCCGCCGAAATGGTTAAAATTTCGCAGCAAGTAACAAAAACTTTGTCAGCTACATCCAATAATATGATGAATAATAATTTAAATGATACGATGAAGTTTTTAACTGTCTGGTCATTAGTTTTAACGATTCCAACAATTTTAACGGGCTTTTATGGCATGAATGTCAGTTTACCAGTAGGGCATAGTTCTTTGGACTGGGTAATAATTATCGTATTGACAGTTTTATTGATGGTTTGGCTAATTGTTCTAATGAAACGTCATCATTTTTTCTAAATTGAGGTAAATTTATGAAAAATAAAGTATTTGTTGGATCAATTATTACAACTTTACTAGCCTTTATGCTTTATACTGTTAATTTAAAACAAACTAAAAATGCAGATATTAAAATTATTGGACAAAGTCAAAAAAGAAATGGTAATAAGTCTAAGTCGATAAAAGAACCACATACTGCAGAAATAGAATATCCGCGCGAAGTTAAGATTACGGGTGGTAGTAAGCTGGTCTGGGCTAAAAAAATAAAGCAGACAATGGGTAAAAAGCAAAGTTACCAAGTTTATTTAAAGGATCTTAATAATAATCAATTTGCTCAAGTTGCTAACATTTCCAAGGCCCACAGTGTTAATTCGGTTAGTCGCTTGTTTTTATTATTAACTATTTATTATCAAGAGCAACACCATAAATTATCTAGTAAAACGGTTATTAAGGTAAAGAAAGCAGATGTGGTAAAAGATGAAAAAATATTGCAACCAGGAATCGGCTATGGCATTACCTATTTAAGACAGGCAATGATGAATGGCAGTCAAACAGCCACTAATGTACTTTTAAGAAAGGTAAAACTAACCCAAGTTAATTTTGTTATCAAAAAAATGGGTTTAGTGGATACTAAAGTGAAACCCAAGTTTGTTGCAATAACCACAGCTAAAGATCTGGCTCAAATTATGATAAATCTTTATCAAAATAAGACCTTGAATAGGCAATACTCTAACCGGGTTTTAGGTGTCTTAAGTTCAGTTAAAAATAAGCCCAAAATTGGACCAACAGGTAGTGGCTTAATTTATGCTATCGGTGACAAAAAAGCTAATGTTGCTCTGATTCAAATGGGTGGGCATACATACTGTATGGCTATTTTAAGTAATAGTGATCATAATTTTAGTCAGTTAGGTAAAGTAGTTAATAAATTTTTTAAATAGTTTAATAAAAAAGAATTCAGTTTTTGAATTCTTTTTTATGTTATTAAGGATCTTAAAAATAATTTACAGCTTGTAGATTGTATTCTTCAATGTGTAGTGCTATATTATTCACTATGCCGTAAAAGGAGGAGTGAAATTGGTAAAAAAAAGAAGTCTTGACCTGGATAAAATAATTGCTAAGGCAACTGAATTAATTGCTCAGCGAGGTCTATCTGCTACTACCTTACCTAATTTAGCTAATGAATTAGGTGTTCGTTCACAATCTTTGTATCACTATGTATCAGGACGTAAGCAATTGTTATCTTTAGTTGGTGCGAACCGAATTAAAGTTATGATTACTGTGTTAACAGATAGTTTAATAGGTCTATCGGGTAAGGAAGCATTGCTTAAATTTGCTGATATTATTCGCAACTTTATTTTAAATGACCCAGCACTATTTAGTATCTTGTATCATTTGAATGAATATCAACAAGACGATGCGATTACACAAGAAATTATGAATGTAATTGCATTGGCTGATAAATTACATTTACGCAGTGACAGTACAGTTTCACTCCATTCTTTAATTGGCGCAGTTTTGGGTTATGTTTTTCTGGATGTTTCGGCATCGTTTGTTGGTGAAACTAGTGCCCAAGCTGATCAAGGTTATCATGAATTAGTTTTACAGTTAGTTCAGCCGAAAAATATTTTACAAAATTAGAAAGGAAAAGTAGAGTGCAAAAACTACTAAAAAATCATATTTTTTCATTAATTGCATGGATTTTAATTTTAATTATTTCTGTTGTGGCTTTGCCAGATATTACTGGGTTAACGCGCGAGCACTCGAATGTTTCCCTGCCACAAGACGTTCAAAGTGAAGTAGCTCAATCAATTCAGAATGACTGGGGTCCAAAACAAAAAAATACCTATCAAATTGCGGTTGTTTTCAATAAAAAGAAGGGCACGATATCAGCGGATGATAAAAATGCGATTAATCAAACTGTAGCCAAGCTTAAAAACAACCAGGATGACTATGGTATTAAGCAAATATTGGCTCCTGATGATAACATTGCAACTAAGAATAAACTGAAGTCTAAGAATAATAAAACTTGGATTATGCAGATTAATGTTGCTAAAAATCACGCGCCAATTAATGAAGTAGAAAAAGAATTGACTAGTGCAGTTAAGACTAATGGCGTTAGAACTTATATCACTGGTGCAGATGTCTTACAAAATGCTTTTTCTAATTCGATTCAAGAAGGAATTAAAAAGACTGAAGCAATTACGATTGTCTTTATTTTTATCGTGTTGATTATTGTCTTTAGGTCACCAATTGTACCGTTAATCTCATTATTAACAGTTGGCGTATCCTTTATTACTTCTTTTTCAATTGTAACTAACTTAGTCAAATATCAAAATTTCCCATTCTCGAATTTTACACAAGTCTTTATGATTATTGTTTTATTTGGAATAGGTACAGACTACAATATTTTACTCTATGATAAGTTTAAAGAAGATTTGGGTTTGGGTCTAAACCGTTATGAAGCGATGAAAAATGCGCTAAAAGTTGCTGGTAAAACAATTTTATATTCGGGATCATCAATTTTAATCGGCTTTTCTGCCTTAAGTTTAGCTAATTTTTCTATTTATCAGTCTGCGGTTGGAGTTGCAGTTGGGGTCGCTGTCTTATTAATCGTTTTGTTAACGTTAAATCCATTCTTTATGGCGGTTTTAGGCAAAAAAATGTTTTGGCCAGTAAAGCAGTTTACTGGTGAACATGAAGATAAGTTATGGCATGGTATTTCTAAAGGAACGTTAGCCCATCCAATTATTTATTTACTTGTTTTAGCAGTAGTAGTTACTCCTTTTGCTTTAATGTACTCGGGCAATTTGAATTACGATGATACTGATGAAATTGAAAATAGCGTTCCAGCTAAGGCTGGAATGCTAGTTGTTGAAAAAGACTTTTCTAAGGGAATGGCTGAGCCATCGGTTCTTTATATTAAGAGTAAGCATCGATTAGATAATGAAGCAGATTTGCGCCTGTTAGATCAGTTAACTAGGCAATTACAGGCTTCAAAAGATGTATCTTTTGTAACCTCGGTTACCCAACCGTATGGCGAAAGTATAGATCAGTTATATGTAAAGAACCAGTTGGATACTGTTAATCAAGGGGTTGATCAGGCACGTGCTGGTTTAGGTAAATTGAGTCAAGCATCAAAAAAAGTTTCTGCTGGGGCTAGCCAATTAGCTAATGGGACCAGTCAATTGCAAACTGGTACTGGTCAACTTCAAAGTGGAGCTGGTCAATTGCAGACTGGTACTGCGCAAATGAGTAGCGGTCTTAATCAGTTGAATTCTCAATTACAAAGTGGGACGCAAGGACTAGAAGGTGCGCAACAACAGACTAAAGCGACCTTAGAGCAAAGCTATAAGGCCAATTTATCTAAAAGCATTGGTAGCTTACCTGGCTTAACAGCACAGCAAAAAATGGCTGCTATGCAAGCTGCAGGTGCTGCTCTTGAAAAATCATGGGCGCAAGCTTCAGCTTCAATGCCAGATGTTTCCGGACAAATGGGTCAATTACAGTCTGGTGTTGGACGTTTAGCCTCGGCTTCTGGTCAACTTAATACCGGAGCTACCACTTTAAATGGTGGAATTGGTCAATTACATTCAAGTGTTGGTCAATTAGATTCTGGAGCTAACCAATTAGCTTCAAGTACCCCTAAGATTACTAATGGTGTTGATGAAGTTAACAGTGGCTTAGGCCAGGGTGCTACTTACTTGACTGGACTAGCGAGTTCGTCTGCAGCAGATACCTTTTATATTCCCAAGGAATTTATTAAAAACGATACTTTCCAAACGTCAATTAAAAATTATCTTAGTCCTGACAAAAAATCAGCAATGTTAATGATCGTCTTTAAGTCTAATCCAAGTGGCACTGAAGCAACTAAAAAAGCCCAAGATTTAAGTTTAATGGCTGAAAAATCATTTGCTGGAACGCGCCTTAAAAATGCAGTAGTGGCAATGGGCGGCGAAAGCTCAAAAATTGCTGACGTTAAGGAAGTTGCTAATAAAGATTTCATTAGAACAGCAGCTATTATGCTGATTGGAATTGGGATTGCCCTGATTTTTGTAACTAGATCTTTGTTACAACCGATTTATATTTTGGGCACATTATTGATTGCTTACTTCTGCTCATTATCAATTAGTGAATGGGTAGTTAAAGCAGTTCTAAATAAAGACATGATAACTTGGAATACGCCATTCTTTGGGTTCATTCTTTTGATTGCTCTGGGTGTTGATTATAGCATTTTCTTGATGACACGTTACCGTGCTCTGGAGGGTAATAGACCTAGTGACCGCATGCTTAAAGCTTGTGGAATTATTGGAACAGTTGTTATTTCTGCTGCAATTATTCTTGGCGGTACTTTTGCGGCATTAATTCCATCTGGTATACCAACTTTAATCGAAGTTGCTTTAACTGTAATCATTGGTTTGATCATTTTGGTCTTTATTATGCCAATCACTTTGTCTGCTGCAGTTAAGTTGACTTATGAAGGAATTTCAATGAAAAAGAATAGACGGGTAAAGGATTAATTTAACCAAGTCTTTTGAGAAGTAGGAATTATTAAATTAAGTAAAAAAGTACGATAAAGAAATTTTCTTTATTGTACTTTTTGTTTTATGATAAAGGTAACAAATATTATGTACAAAAGGGTGCGTGTTATGACTACTTGTCCAAATTGTAATCGACCAATTACTGATAATGATAAAATTTGTCCTAAATGTCATTTTGATTTACAAAAATATCGGGATACTTTTTTTACTGATAAACATTTACAAGCAAATTATGAAAATGATAAAACTGGTGAAAGAATTGCTAGTCGCAAATTATACCGGCAAGAATTTTATCCCCAAAAACAAAATCTAGTTGTGCAAAAGATGTTAGAATGGTTACGCGTCAATAGTATGATAGTCATGCTTTTAGGAATTATATTATTAATACTTATGAGCTTTTCACGCAGTATCGGTTGGATTTGCTTTTTTGCTTTATTAGTCTGGCTTTATGTAGTTTGTATCCGTAGTGAAAAAATTGAGCGCTACACTGTTGATCGGCGCCTAACTGAAAAAGTCAATCAAATATTTTCTAATACCTTTAATAGTGTTGCAAATTCCAAACGAAAGGTTATAAAAAATAGAGGACAACAAGCAAACCAAGAGGCCTTTAGTAAGCAACATTACGGTTATAGCCAACTTTTAGTTATTTTAATGGCCGTAATTAATTTAATTGTAATGTTTGCTGGCTCAGGTGCTTCGATATCCGATGTTACTTATACGGGAAAAATGTCAATTACGCGGGTTATTTTTCGGTTAGCAGGGCATCTATTTTCTTCAGGTGAGACAAGACTTTCAGGTGTATTACTTTGTTTAATTTGGTTATTAATTGTTTTAATTCCATTGAGTATTATTTACAGTACCTTGAAAGACAACAGGAAAAGACGTTTATTAGCATTCAGTTTATCTTTACTTGAATCAATTTTCTTAATTTATTTGATTATTAGACTTTCTAGTATTAGTGTTGCAGGTAAGGGACTTTTGAAAAATATTACTAATGAATTTTTGCTTTATGCTGTTTCGGTTGGTACCTCGACGTATTTTTTGATTTTATCCAGTATTATGACAACTTTTTTAACAGGTTATAATTTGATAAGAGAAAAATTGCGGTAATAAAAAAGCAGGACTATGCGTCCTGCTTTTTATTATTGTTAATTATTTTGCCGGCATATCGATAACTAAGTGTTCGTTAACAAAGGCTAGCAAACCTAAATTGCTAAGTTCACGACCATAGCCTGATTTTTTAATACCACCAAAAGGCAATTCACCTGAACTAATCCAAGTTCCGTTGATCACGGTCATTCCAGTTTCGATTTGTGCGGCAACGCTACGGGCATGGTCAGTGTTTTTACTAATAATAGATGAACCAAGCCCATAACTTGAGTCGTTTGCTAAAGCAATTGCTTCAGCTTCATCGTTAACTTCATACACAATTGCCACGGGACCAAAAAATTCCTGATCGTATGCTGGATTATTTTTGGTGACATTGGTTAGGATGATTGGCCTGAAAAAGGCACCGGTTGAATTTATTTCTGGATATTGATAAAAAATTTTAGCGCCATTAGCAACTGCTTCTTCAACTTGACTAGTTAATTTTTCTTTAGCGATGTATGAGTTCATTGGCGCTAAAGTTGTTTTACTATCTAATGGATCACCAGCAGATAAGCTTGAGAAGGCATCCTTTAATTGAGCTAAAACCTCTTTATATTTAGACTTAACAGCGATAATTCTTTTGGAAGAAGTGCATACTTGGCCGGTATTATAGGTTCTAGCCGAGTAAAGTAATTGTTTTAAAATTTTTGAATCAGCATCTTCTAGTACAATAAAGGCATCGTTACCTCCAAGTTCCATAGTGGCTTTTTTTAAATTTTTACCAGCATTTTCAGCGACTGCAGCTCCGCCACGTTCTGAACCAGTTAAAGCAACGCCTTGAATACGTGAATCAGCCATAACTTTATTTAATTGATCATAATTTAGATAAAGATTGATCAAACTACCTTCAGGTGCGCCAGCCTGTTTAATAATTTTTTCAATTAAAGCAGCAGATTGTGGTACATTGTGGGCATGCTTAAGTATAATCGGGTTACCAACTACAAAGTTAGGAGCAAAAACCCGAATTACTTGGTAAAGTGGAAAGTTCCATGGTTCACAAGCCAAGACAACTCCAGTTGCTTGCTTTAAATAATAGGCTTGGCCCAGATTAGAATTAATGGGTTCGGGGTTAAGCATCTCAGCACCATGCTCGGCATAGTAATCACATATTTTAGCGCAGAGTTTAACTTCATGATTGGCTTCAGTGATTAATTTTCCCATTTCCTGGGTCATAATTTCGGCCATTAATTTTTGCTTTTTATATAAATTATTAGCAATTTCATGTAAAGTTTTTGCTCGACTGCTTGGTGCTTCGTGACGCCATTTTTGGTATAAAGCATGAGCCAAACTAATAGCATCCTCAACTTGCTCTGCTGTAGGGTTGCTAAATGTTGCCAAGACTTCATTAGTATATGGATTAATTGATTGATATTTAGCCATAATTATCTCCTTAATTTTAATTATACTTTTTAACATATTATAAATCGCTTTCAAGCTAAAGGTACGGTGTAATTACAAGAAATTATTCAGTGATTTTGATTAAATAGTTAATTGATTCATCAAGATATTGTTTTGAATAGGACATAGCATGCTTAGAGCCAGCTATCAATTTAAGATCTATACCATGATTTTGTTGGGCTAAAGTTGCAATAAAATCAAGTAAGTCTTGGGTTGCAACTAATTCCGTAGTTGAATTAATCATTAATAATTGATGTAAATTTTGGTAATTGTATGATGCAGCATCAAGCTTTTGCAGGACGGTTGTATCACTTGATCCTGCATATGTTAGGGTGAAAAATTTGTAAAAAGCATCATTAATATCGTTTAGTGTTGTTAAACCCAGTTCTTTTTGGGCATTTTTTGCCGGCTTGACTTTGGGATGATTTTTTATCCAAGAAGAATAGCTGACTGGTGCTGACCAAGTAACAGTTGGGAAGCCGTATTTACCAGCTAGATAAAGTGCAATTGTGCCACCACTACTTGCGCCTATTTGTGTAATGGTTGTGTCTGAATTGGTATATTTGCTATTAAATAGCCATTTAACAAACTTGTTGCTATCAGTGTGAGCAGTGGGGAAAGTAGATGCCGGCGCAAGTGAATAATTTGGTGCAAATACTAAAAATCCGTGTGTTGCTACTTTAAGACATAATAGTTTTAGTTCGCTTTTATCGCCGCGAAACCAACCTCCACCATGCCAAAAAATCAAAATTTTGTTTGTAACGGGCATTTCTGGTATATAAAGGTCAACAGTTAATTTTTTTGAGTTATCGTAAATAAGATTATTTAGAATTTGAGTCATATTATAACCTCCCAATATATTGTATAACATGTATATAATTGTTTAGAATATAATTACAATAGCTATTTAAGCCAAATCTTTAAAATCTTTAAAACATTATCCTTAATTAACTAAAAATGAATCAATTAGATTAGTTTTTTGGTAGAATGAGAACTAATAAATGGAGGTAAATTATGCATTTGTCAGCTAAAGCCAGTCGAAGATTGATTAATATTCTGACCATTGTCAGTGCGATTGTTATTATTCTTTTGTGTATTTATTGGTATCGCTTAGGAATTTTTACTAGTCAAGCTAAAATGAAAGCATATTTAGCTGATAAAAGAATCAGTGGACCGATAATTTTTGTTTTAATTCAAATTATGCAAGTTGTTTTCCCAATAATTCCTGGAGGTGTATCACTTTTAGGTGGTGTGGTCTTTTTTGGTCCACTTGCAGGGTTTATTTATAATTATGTTGGTGTTTGTATCGGATCAATCATTGACTTTTTTTTAGCCAGATTTTATGGTAAACCGTTTATTTTACATATTGTTTCAGAAAAGACTTTTGATAAATATATTAAATGGACAGAAAACCAACGCAAGTTTAATTGGTTCTTTGGTATTTGTATTGTTGCCCCGATGGCCCCTGACGATGTTCTTTGTTTACTTGCCGGATTAACTGAAATGAAGTTTTCAACTTATTTTTGGATTATAGTTTTAGGTAAACCTTGGACTATAGCTGCTTATAGCTTTGCTTTAATGTTTGGGATGGATTGGCTTTTAAAACTGGTTGGTAAGTGATGGCTAACAGAGTTTATTTACGTTCGTTTGAACTAACAGATGCACCGACAATTTTAAAGTGGGGTCAAGATCAATATTATCAAGATGCGGCTGGCTTTCAATCTTATCAAGACTTAAAGCAGGCCCGAGTAGCAGTTAACCAATACATTAATCGGCAATATAGCTATGGAATTTGTTTGAGGCAAGGCAAGCAATTAATTGGTTTGGCTGAATTATATGAACGAGGAACTAATGAAGCTGATTTGTTAAAGACAAAAGAGGTCGGCTTTTTATTGGATAAAGAATATACTGGACATGGCTATATGACTGAAGCATTGACGATGTTATTTGACTTGGCTTTTAATCAACTTAGGCAAGAAGAAATTTGGGCAGGTACATTTACAAATAATGTAAAATCACAAAATTTACTTAAGCGTTTGGGCTTTCATTATCAGTATGAAATTGATTTGAATAAAATTAATCCTTTATTTACGTACAAAGAAAAATATTTTTTACTTAAAAAAGCAGAGTGGCTTAAGACTGAGTTGAATTGATTTGAGTTAATAGTTCTTTTAACTATCTAAGTTATTAAAGGGCAGTAATATATGACAAGTATAAAAATTTAAAATTACAAATAATTACTATTTGCGTAAAGAAGCAGAATAGCTTAAAATAAACACAAACACGGAGTCCTAAGATGGTTTTTAGAGAGTTTGCGTTGTGGTGAAAGCGAATAACTGTCGTTTCCAGACTTCAATGATGTGGGTAATTAAGAGTTACACGGAAAAGGGCACCGTTATCGCCATTTTAATTAAGTGCAGTTGCTAATGCAATTGAAACTGGGTGGCACCGCGAAGACATGTATTGAGCTGATTCGTCCCAATTTAGGGATGAATCAGCTCTTTTTTATGGAGGGAAAATTATGTTAGATATCAAAGTGATACGTGATAATTTAGATTGGGCAAAAGATAAGCTGGCTAGACGTGGTGTTAAGCCAGCAGAATTGGACGATTTAATTGCTATTGACCAAGAACGTCGTGAGGACTTGAATCAAAGTGAACAATTAAAGGCAAAGCGTAACCAAGTGTCCAAACAAATCGCTACTGCTAAACGAAATAAAGAAGATGCGACTGAAGCAATTGCCGCAATGAGGCAAGTTGGTGATGAAATTAAGCAATTAGATGAACAAGTTAATGAATTGACTAAAAAACAAAATTATATTTTGCTTCGTCTACCTAATTTTCCAGACGATTCTGCGCCAATCGGACCTAATGAAGATTATAATCAAGAGGTGCGTAAATGGCATAACCCAACTGAGCTATCCTTTACACCAAAAGCTCATTGGGAATTAGGAACTAATTTAGATATTTTGGATTGGGATCGTGGAGCTAAAGTTTCAGGAGCACGTTTTGTTTATTATAAAGGGGCTGGAGCACTTTTAGAACGTGCAGTTTTCAATTTCTTTTTAGATGAAAACATAAAGGCGGGCTATACCGAAATGATTCCACCATATTTAGTTAATGAAGAATCAATGCAAGGTACCGGGCAGTTCCCTAAATTCCGTGAAGATGTTTATACAATTGTTGATAATGATGATCCGGAAAAACAATTAGATTTAACATTGATTCCAACAGCTGAAGTTCCTTTAGTTAATTATTTCCGTGACGAGATTATTCACGAAGATAAATTACCAATAAATGTAACAGCAATGTCGCCTGCTTTTAGAAGTGAAGCTGGTTCAGCTGGACGGGATACACGTGGATTAATTAGAATGCATGAATTTAGAAAAGTTGAAATGGTAAAGATTTGTAAACAAGAAGATTCATGGGCAGAACTGGATAAACTAACAGCTAATGCGGAACATTTGTTACAAAAATTAAACTTACCTTATCATGTGGTTGCGCTTGCAACGGGTGATGCAAGTTTTACAAGTGCAAAAACTTACGACTTAGAAGTTTGGATGCCAGCGCAGGATAAATATCGTGAAATTTCAAGTTGTTCAAATTGTACAGACTTTCAAGCGCGCCGAGCACAAATTCGCTATCGTGATGAAGATGGTAAACTTCATTTAGCACACACACTTAATGGTTCTGGTTTAGCAGTTGGGCGAACAGTTGCGGCAATTTTAGAAAACTACCAAAATGAAGACGGTACAGTTACAGTACCAGAAGTTTTGGTGCCATATATGGGCGGTATGACCAAAATTACTAAAAATCCTAGCTTAATCTAAAAGCAAGGCTACTCCTAAAAGTTTTTTAATTATTAGGAGTAGCCTTTTTATTTAAAGGTAAATTTATTTTGAAATAAATTTTTATAGTTAATTTAAAGTGAAAAGGGACAAATTACGAATAATTAATGAACATTGCTTTCATAAATTACAGGAATATCAGTTTTTATTTTAAAAAGAAAAGTAGATTTATTAAATAATCAGACTAATATACGAACTAAAAAAATATTTGACTAATTAAAACAAAAATAGTAAAGTATTATCTGTGCTTGAGAGTACTAGACAGTACTGCGATAAAGCAAAAAAGATATAAAAAACCAGTTGACAAAAGCGACTGAGTTTAGTAATATAAAAAGCGCTGTTGTTTAAAGAAGCGGCAGCGCGGGTCAGAAAAAAGTTCTTGACAGAGTCGAGAGCATCTGATA
>NZ_REHE01000005.1:0-64814 GCF_003692985.1 Lactobacillus sp. ESL0237
AAAAGAAGTACGGTGGCAAGAGCAAGAAGGAAACACCTGTAACCATGCCGAACACAGAAGTTAAGCTTCTTAACGCCGAGAGTAGTTGGTGGGAGACTGCCTGCGAGGGTAGGACGTTGCCGTGCTTTTTTAATATTCCGGCTTAGCTCAGTTGGTAGAGCGCTTGACTGTTAATCAAGATGTCGTCAGTTCGAGTCTGACAGCCGGAGCAAGGTTAAAAAAGAAGGTCATTAGACCTTCTTTTTTTGTTTATGAAAATTAAATTAGTGGCACTAAAAGTTTAGTGAGTGCGTGACTTAACCGCTTTTAAAAGGTACAATATAAGTATATATATATTTTATTTAAAGGAGGAATTTTCATGGTAGGAATTGTATTGGCAAGCCATGGTGGCTTTGCGGATGGAATTGCTCAATCTGCAGAAATGCTCTTTGGCGAGCAATCCAATTTTGCTCATGTCATTTTGAGACCTGATGAGGGACCAGATGATATTAGAGGAAAAATGGAAGAGTCGATTTCTTCATTCGATAGCCAAGATGAAGTACTGCTATTAGTTGATTTATGGGGTGGTACTCCGTTTAACCAGGCTAGCGGATTACTTGAAAGTCATCCATCCTGGGCAGTGGTTTCTGGAATGAATTTACCAATGGTCGTTGAGGCTTTAACACAAAGAATGACTAATCCAGAGGCTAGTGCTCATGAAATTGCAACAGCAATCATTGCTCCAGCAAAGGATGGCATTAAGACCAAGCCGACTAATTTGATGTCTGAGATGCAAACGCAGACAGTTGCTTCATCAGATAAATCTGAAGAAATTAAGAATAAATCTATTCCAGAAGGAACAGTAGTTGGTGATGGTCATATAAAATATGTATTGGCTAGAATTGATTCACGTTTATTACACGGACAAGTTGCCACAGGTTGGATTCCAGCAATGCATCCAGATCGTGTAATTGTTGTATCAGATCGTGTTGCTAAAGATGATATGCGCAAAAGCATGATTCGTGAAGCTGCCCCTGCTGGTGTTAAAGCGCATACCGTACCATTACAAAAAATGGTGGAAATTGCTAATGATTCGCGCTTTGGTAATACTCATGCTTTACTTCTTTTTGAAAATCCAGAAGATGTATTAAAAGTAGTTAAGGCGGGAATCGACATAAAAACAATCAATGTGGGTTCAATGTCATATAGTGTTGGTGATGTAAATGCTAATAACGTTTTATCGATGAATCAAGAAGATGTAGACACTTTTCGTGAACTTGAAAAAATGGGTATTAAGTTTGATGTGCGTAAAGTGCCAAATGATAAACCTGGCAACATGGATGCAATTTTAAGTAAAGCGCAAAGTTTGCTTAATGAGCAGAATAAATAGGGGAGTATAATATGAACACTATTCAAATGGTTTTAGTGGTTCTTGTTGCCTTTCTTGCAGGTATGGAAGGTATTTTGGACCAGTGGGAATTTCATCAACCTTTGGTTGCTTGTACACTAATTGGTTTAGTAACAGGACATTTAGATTTAGGTATTATTTTAGGTGGGCAATTACAAATGATTGCCCTTGGTTGGGCTAATATTGGGGCTGCTGTTGCTCCAGATGCAGCTCTAGCATCGGTTGCATCTGCCATTATTTTAGTTCAAAGCGGACAAGGTACTAAAGGAATTGGAATGGCAACTGGTATCGCAATGCCTTTAGCAGTTGCTGGTTTGTTTTTAACAATGATTGTCAGAACAATTTCAACTGCTATTGCACATATCATGGATGCTGATGCTAAAAAAGGTAATTGGCGCAAAATTAATATGTGGCAATGGATAGCAGTCTGCTTACAAGGATTAAGAATTGCTGTGCCCGCTGCATTGCTCTTGGCAATTCCAGCTTCAACGGTTAAATATTGGCTAGGCTTAATGCCAACTTGGCTTAACGAAGGTATGTCAATTGGTGGTGCCATGGTTGTAGCAGTGGGTTATGCAATGGTAATTAACATGATGGCAAGCCGTGAGGTTTGGCCATTCTTTGCGATTGGGTTTGCTTTAGCTGCAATTAAGGACTTAACTTTAATCGCTTTAGGTGCAATTGGTTTAGCAATGGCCTTAATGTACTTAGCACTTGAATCTCAAGGCAATAACAATAATTCAAGTACAAATAATGAAGGTACCGGCGATCCACTCGGCGATATTATTGATGATTATTAAAGTGATATTTAGAGGAGGAGTTTATTATGGCTGATCAAAAAATAAAATTAACTAAAGCCGATCGCTTCAAAGTCATGTGGCATTCACAATTTTTGCAGGCTTCATGGAACTATGAAAGAATGCAAAATGGCGGTTTTGCTTATTCCCTAATTCCAGCATTACGAAAGTTATATCCTAATCAAGAGGACATGGCGGCAGCACTAGAGCGCCATTTAGTATTTTTTAACGTGCACCCTTATTTGGTTTCACCAATTTTAGGTGTTACCTTAGCTTTAGAAGAGGATAAAGCTAACGGTGCTCCGGTTGGTGACGAAGCAGTCCAAGGAGTTAAGGTTGGAATGATGGGTCCCTTAGCTGGGGTTGGTGACCCAGTCTTTTGGTATACTGTGCGTCCGATCGTTGGAGCATTAGGTGCTTCAATGGCAATTCAGGGCAACATTTTAGGACCAGTTTTATTCTTTGTTATATGGAATGTAATTAGAATTGCCTTTATGTGGTATACACAGGAATTTGGCTATCGGGCAGGTTCAGCGATTACTAATGATATGTCAGGCGGATTACTGCAAAAGGTAACGCGTGGAGCGTCCATGATGGGAATGTTTGTCCTAGGTTCTTTAATTGAACGCTGGGTCAATATTAAATTTACGCCAATTGTTTCCCAAACGCCAATTCAAAAGGGCGGTTACATTGATTGGAATACTCTGCCAGCAGGTGCTAAAGGAATCCAACAAGCTTTAATTGCTCAAAGTAATGGTTTATCCTTGACTAAATTTAAGGTAACTACCTTGCAAAATAATTTGGATACCTTGATTCCTGGTTTAGCTGGTTTATTATTAACCTTCTTGTGTATGTGGCTTTTGAAGAAGAAAGTATCCCCAATAGTGATTATTATTGCTATTTTCATTATTGGTGTTGGCTTACACGTTTTGCATGTACTCTAATAAAATGGTTGAATCAAGTAACAACAAGGTTGATTTTACTACTAGTGCAACATGGTTTCGGGGAATTTCAACTTATGGCAAAGCCATGATTGGAAATAAAGCATTTGAATTTTATAATGATCGTAATATTTCTGATTATGTCCAAATTCCATGGGCAGAAGTAACTTATATTGTAGCGGACGTCCATTTCGGTGGTCGATATATTCCAAGGTTTGAAATTCGAACGAAAGTAAATGGTAAATTTATTTTTTCTACACGAAATAATAAGAAAACTTTACGTGCAATTAGAAATTATGTTCCAGCTGACCGAATGCGGCAAGCATTGGGGTTATGGCAAAAAATAAAGCAAAGGTTGATACATAATTAAAAAATCTTAGATCAAAAGATCTAAGATTTTTTGTTATCTATGTTTATTCTTGATGGCGAATTTTAACTAAACTAAATAAAATAATAAAAATTAATAGTGCGGCAATCATTGCAATTCGATTTTCTGGCAAAAAGAGTAATAAAATAATCATTATGATAAAGAAGGCCAGAGTAGCAAAATCTAAATAAGGAAACCATGGCATCTTAAAATCAGTCAAGTCTTGTTCCTTTGTTTGTTTACGATATGCAATATGGGTAAGCAACATTAGACACCAAATAATCAAGAACATACTAGTTGAAGTCGAAGAAATAAAATTAAATGCATTATTTCCAATTAAAATGATAACTAAGGGAGCTAATTCCATTAAAACAGCAGATAGGATAAGTGCGTTTTGTGGAAGTTTTCGGTGTAACTGGCCAAAAGTATGGTTCCACTTACCTTTGCCTTGATAGGTAACCGAGAAAAGTAGTCTACCTGCACTGTACAAAAAACTATTAGTAGCTGAAACAGCTGCGGAAATTACTACAAAGTTAATTAGTGAGCCAGCATTTTGGATACCAGTTGCAGCCAAGGTTTGGACAAAAGGACTGGAGTTAGTCGCAACCTTATTCCAGGGAATTACGACTAAAATCGCCACAATTGCTAAAACATAAAATAAGATGATTCTCATAGGTACTTCGTTAATTGCTTTTTTTATGGTTTTGGCTGGATTTTGGGCTTCGGCTGCAGTTAAACCAACTAGTTCTACGCCGACAAAACTAAAGATAACCATCTGAAAGCCAGCGAAGAAGCCAATGCTACCTTTGGCAAATAGGCCACCGTGACTGTTTAGATTGGCAAAAGTAACTGGCCCCAGACTAGTTTTGCTACCTGTTAATAAGAGGTAAAAGACTAAAATGACGAAGGCAATAATTGTTACAATTTTAATAATTGCAAAACTAAATTCCAAATTACCAAAAAAACGAGCGGACAGTAAGTTAATAATTAATAATACTGCCACCGTTATTAATCCAGGTAGCCAAGTTGGCAGTCGAGGAAACCAATATTGGAAATAAATTCCTAGAGCAGTCATTTCAGCCATCCCCAATGTGACCCAGCTAATCCAATAAAGATAACCTGAAATCAGACCTATATCTTTACCTAAGTATTTTTTGATAAAGTCGATGTAGGTATGCTTTGACAAATCTGAAACAATTAGTTCACCTAGAGCACGCATTAATAAAAATAAAAAAATTCCCACAATAACGTAAATTAAGAGGACACTTGGACCAGCTCGGCGGATACTATTGCCGACACCTAAAAATAAGCCGGTGCCGATTGTTCCGCCTAAGGCAATTAATTGAATATGGGCGTTAGTTAGGGTTCGTTCATAACCACTATTATTGTTTTCTTCATCTTTTTCATTCATTAGATTTCTCCGAAACTATAAAATATTACATTGATATTACAATAGTCGATTATAGCATTTATTAAATTGACATGCTTATATAAAGATGAGATTTTTTTGAGTTGACAATTATTTTGATAATTGTATGATGAGTTTAATTAAGGATTTATTAAAGGAGATAATCAATGTTTGTTTTAGCTACTTTTTCGTTGAACAATTTATCCATTAAGTTAGTTTTCCCGGAAACAAGTCATGCGCAAAGTTTATATAATCTTATTGAGCAGGATCGATCAGAATTATCACGCTTCTTGCCTTGGGCGAATGAAATAAATGCGCTTCAGGATGAACTTGCTTTTATTAAGCTTATGCGAAGTGAGACCGCGGAATATAAAAAATTGGCATTAGTGATCCTTGTGAATAACCAACCAGCGGGTATGGTTGATCTGCATGATATAAAGCTAAATCATCAAAGTGCGGAAATTGGTTATTGGCTTGGCCAGAAATATCAGGGTAAGGGCATTATGACCGAGGTAGTGAGACATTTGATAGATATCTCTTTTTCTGAGTTAAAATTACACCGGTTAAACCTCTTGGTCGATCATCGAAATAAAGCTAGTAGAGCAATAGCCCAGAGACTAAAATTTGACCACGTTGCATTATTGAAAGATGAAGTAAAAAATCACGACCAGTTTTGTGATATAGATTTATATACCGTGATTAATTCTACCAACTAAAAATTGTACTGGTAATATTTACCAGTACAATTTTAGTTTAATCTTCATAACCATGAGGATGAGCTTGGTGCCATTGCCATGCACTTGCAATGAGATCTTCAGCACTTTCAAATTGGGGCTGCCAATGTAAGATGGTTCTAGCTTTAGTAGAATCAGCAACAAGACTATCCGGATCACCGCTACGTCTTGGTCCGATTGTGTATGGAATCTGAATTCCGGTAACCTTGCGCGCAGCTTGCAAAATTTCTAAATTGGAGTAGCCGTGTTCAGTACCTAAATTAAAGACATCTGATAGGTTAGTTTTGATTAAATATTGTAGTGCTAAAATATGAGCATCGATTAAATCGGTTACTTGAATGTAGTCACGTACATTAGTACCATCGTGTGTATCATAGTCATCCCCAAAAATGGTGAACTTATTATCACCCTTAACAGCACTATTTAAAATATTGGGAATAAGATGTGTTTCAGGTGCATGGTCTTCACCTGTTTGTCCATCGTTTGATGCCCCGGCAACGTTAAAATATCTTAGTGCAACTGATTTAATACCATCAGCTTTGTCGGCCCAGTGCATGATTTTTTCCATCATTAATTTGGTATCACCATATGGATTAATTGGATTTAATGGTGAATCTTCAGTAATTGGTAACTTTTTAGGGATGCCATAAGTCGCAGCACTAGAAGAAAAGACCAGGTAATTCACCCTTGCATCCCGCATTGCCTCAAGAAGGGCAATCATTCCCCAAACATTATTATCGTAATACTTGAGGGGGTTTTTCATTGACTCTGGTACTAGTGAATAGGCTGCAAAGTGCATAACAGCATCAATTTTTTCATTACGCAGAATTTGACTTACTAAAAATTTATTTTTAAGGTCGCCTTGATAAAACTTGGCGCGATTGTCTACAGCCAGACGATGACCTGTGTATAAAGCATCAAGCACAACTACTTCGTACCCGTTATCCAGTAATTGTTTAACTGCATTTGAACCTATGTAGCCGGCTCCACCAATAACTAATATACGCATTTTTGCCTCCATTTTTGTAACCGTTTAAATAGATTTTAGCATAAATTGGTAAATTATTTATATAAATTACTACTAATTGACACCAGGTAGTTTTTGCACTACATTAATTTTAAGTAAGTCAATTCAGAGGGGAAGTAAGCCAATGATTCACAATTCAACCATTGATCAGCAAATTAATCACAGATCGATTAGAAAGTTTAAAGCTCAATCGTTAACAACCGAACAATTAACAACCTTATTCACAGTTTTTCAGCATACGGCTACAAGTCTATTTATGCAAAATACGACTCTCTTGCACATTACTGATGAGGAAAAACGAGCAAAAATACGGCAATTGTGTAACCAAAAGTATGTAGGGGCAGAAGGCGACTTATTTATTTTTATAGTTGATCTGTATCGTAATCAGCAGATTCGCCAGCAACTAGGTCAAGATGATGGTCGAGTGCATACAACTGATCTTTTTATGCAAGGAATGGACGATACCTTACTTGCATGGCAAAATGTGGCTAATGCGGTGGAAAGTATGGGACTAGGTTATGTGCCACTGGGGACAATTAATGACCATCCACTAGCACTACTTGAGGTGCTGGATTTACCGAAACTAACTTTTCCTGCACTGGGGATGCAGGTAGGGGTCCCCAATCAAAACCCACAATTAAAGCCACGTTTACCCCTAAAATTCACTACGTTTGAAAATAATTATCCACAAAATTTCAATGTTGCTGAGTTAAAAGACTATGACCAAACTGTGGAAAAATATTATGATTTACGAGCAACTAATCACCGCATTGATTCTTTTACCAAACAAATAACCGGGGCCAAGTTGGATAATAAAAAAATTGATCGCGACCAGTTACCTCAATTGCTGCATCAGCAGGGCTTATGTCTTGACTGGAAATAATAAATAAAAGTCATTCATTTGATTGCATGACTTTTTTTGTTTTGGTATAATTTGAATGTTACAAAAAGCGCTGATTTAGCTCAGTTGGTAGAGCGTTTCCCTCGTAAAGAAAAGGTCGCCAGTTCGATTCTGGCAATCAGCATTTTTAATAGTAATTCAAAGTAATCAACCTTGATTTATCAACCTTTTTCGAAGATAAGTTAAGGTTGATTTTCGTTAATAAAGGTTCTCATGCACAAAAAATGTACAAAGAAAAAAGTTGTGTGTACGAAAAAGTCATTAGAGGCAGACTAGAAGACGATATAATGGGCTTTGTGCCCGCTATTTTTTGTACCTAAAAATTTATTAATCTTCAGAATTCTTAAATCTGGTAGTAGACTAATTAGCTTGAAATTATTTAGCAAACACTCGGTATATATTCTTATAGTGTGGTAGCATGGGAGTATAATTTTATTCGCGGAATATTTTTTTAATAATTTAGAATGGGGCAGATTCCAATAGCTGTTGATATTAGAAAGGAAAGAAGGATAGCTTTATAGCAATATGAGGGATACTTGGATTTTTCAAAGAAGTAACTGATTTTTTAGAGGTGTTAAATGAAACTTACAGAATATTCTGGAATTAATAAAATAACTTTAGATGATTTCTTGTCTTTAGATGAGGAACAGACTATAAGGTTTGATTTTTTAACGCAAGGGAAAGAAGCGGATTGCACCGAATTAACAAATAGTATTTATCATAAGCTTTTTCCTTGGTTTGACGAAAAAAATCATGCGGGTGATACGTTGAATACTTATAGAATAGCGGTAAAAAAGTACTATGGTAGTTACTATCGTTTTTTAGATCGAAAAAAACAGTTAGAAATTATTGGTATTATTAAAAAATATACACCACATAATAGTGACCAGATTTTTGAGTTTGAGGCTACTGATAAGAACGGTCATTCATATTATCAACTATGTAATAATTATCAATTAGGTAATTTTTTTATTTTGCCAGTTCATGGTGGAATTAATCCTAAGAGGGCTCGAGTGCCATACAATGATTTCTTTGATAAATTTTTAATTGTATTGAACGATTTTTATTTTAAAAATTTTACTACCTATACTGATTTTATTGATAAGAACTACTTATGGAGTTTTACAGAAAAGGGTACTAAGGATAATATTTCACTACAAAAATTATCAGGTAAATCAACTTTTGAAGAGTATGTTTTATCAATTACAGATATTGTTAAACAGCGAGGCAAAGAACTGTATGCTCTATTGCATGTGGATGCGAGGTAGAGCACAGCGAATAAATCGTCTACTACAAAACATTAAATGGAGGCAGCGTGGCAATATGTTGTCTATTCCAACTGATTGTCTGCAATGTGAACGTGTAGGTTGGACCTGTGATATGCAAGTTTCGCACCAGCTGCAACTTTTTATTATGATACTGAAGATTTTTACCAAAGTACGCTTGATTTTAAAGGTATTTTGAGTCCAGCTGGCTGGGGCGATGCCACTCATCATGGTACCTTGGACTCTGTATCAAAGATATGGACACAAGGAAATATTGCTAGAAAACTATGATGAAGTGGCATAATTATAGTGTAAAAATTGCTGCTGCAGATAAAAAGGGCAATGACTGTTACATTTTGGATACTACTTTTCACTATGGTGATTGGATGTTTCCAAGTATGATGATTGGAAATCCAGATTCGATGAAGTCAGCTAAAGCAACTAAAGATTTAGTTGCGAACGCATTTTTAGCACACTCTGCAATACTTCTTGCTAAAATAAGCAACCTTTTAGGTGAAGATAGTAATCAGTATATTGAATATGCTAATAAGGTAAAAATAGCCTTTACTAATAAATTTGTAAAAGCTGGCAAGTTAACTAGCGATTATCAGGGATGCTATGTTTTGGCACTGGCGTTTGATATGGTTGAAGACCATAATCTTAAACAGCAATTGTTAGCTAGGCTAGTAGAACTAATACATGATAACAATGACTGCCTAGATACTGGCTTTTTGTCTGTTCCATATTTATTAGACGTACTAGTTGATAATGATGAAATAGAATTAGCTAAGCAATTATTTTTACAGGATAAGTGCCCGTCTTGGTTATATGAAGTTGACCATGTAGCTACTACTATTTGGGAATCTTGGGCGGGGATTCAACCTGATGGTAAAGTAGGGACATTTTCCTTTAATCATTACGCTATGGGGCGTGTCCTTGATTGGTTTATAAGAAATGTTGTTGGTTTAAATGTAATCAAGCCAGGATATAAAGAAGTTGCAATTAACCCGAAGTTCAAAGGCATAGTTAATGATTTTCAAATGAAGTATTTAAGTGTAAATGGTTTATTTACTATCCAACTTAGGAATGGGATATATAAATTTAGCATTCCTGCAGGATGTAAAGCCACTATTTATCCGCCGGATACGGATAAGTTTTTAAAAAAGTATCCACAAGCAAGTGTTGAAAATACAAGAATCACAGTGAAATCAGGTACTTATCAATTTCTAATAGCTTAAGCTAGGAGAAAGTAGTATTCTTTTGATATGATGCATGGTGGTTAAAAGAATGCTTGATTCAATATTGGATTATTAGATGATCAATTTGTCTTTAAGTTCGACTTATAACTGTCTTTTAGGCTACTTCTGCTAACCAGATAAGATTTAATCAGACAAAAAGGACAATTTGTAAAAATAACAAAATGTCCTTTTATTTATTAAGCTCTTTAAGCATAATAATTAATAATATCTTTTAAAGTTTGGGCGGCACCTTCCATACCAGTACCCTCTTCATAGTATTTCTTAAATCGTTCATCACAAACATACATTGTAGCCAAATTTTTGTGATTCGTGGATGAATATAACTGGCTAGGCCACATCATCTGTAAATATTCTTTATGTAAAGTAAAAAGTTGTTTAGCAGCAGTTTGTTGGAAATCAGTAGTACCAACTAGTGGCTTTAACTGAATCAAAATTTGTTTAGTGATTTGTTCTAAATGATCAAATTCTTTTTTGGACAGAGCATAGACTTTTTGCTTACTCGTATCAATAAGATCATTACCATATTTAGTACGAATTTCTTTGCCATACATTTTTTCATTATCATTAATTTTTTGCATTTTAAAGGCAATAAATTTTTCTTGATCGCTCATGTTCATGGGTGTTTTTCCTTTCATCGATGTAAGTGTTTGATCTAGGTTATCAATCAATGCCGTTAATCGGTTTTTCTCAGCTATTATTTTTTGACGTTGTTGTTTTAAAGCTTGGTATTGGATTGCAGTAGAACTTTGCATGATTTTTTTGATTTGCGCTAAAGGCAAGTCAAATAATCTTAAAAACATTATCTTTTGTAGTTGATCAACTTCGGCCTTGTCATAATAACGATAATTATTTTTAGTATTACGACGGGCAATTAGTAGTCCCGTCTTATCGTAAAAACGCAAAGTTCTCGTTGAAATTCCTGTTAATTTAGCTAATTCGGTGATTGAATACGACATAATTAAATCTCCTCACTTACATTTTGAAGTATAATTGTTGACGCTACGTCAAGGTCAAGGGAAATATAGCAATAAATTTAAATATTTTTAACTCAGGTAAAATATTCTGTTCTCTTCTTGACTTCAAGTATACTTGAAGGATTATATTTGATTTAAATTAAAAGGAGGCAAAAATGGATAGAGCAAAAGTAGTAGTTCATATGTATGTCACGATTGACGGTAAAATTGATGGTAAATGTGATAGCCCTGCGTCAAGCAAATATTATAATGATGAACTATTTGTTTTAAGTAATGCTGATGGCAATGGTCGGCGGACGATTCAAATGTATGCTGCTCCTGAAACACTTGATTTGAGTCAATACAGTACTGCTGGAATTAAGTATGAAGATTGGCTACCTGATATTGAATCAGCGACTTGGGCTGTTGCCTTTGATCGTAAGGGAAAATGTGGTTGGAATAAAAATTATTTTCTATATCATAATCAACAAATGCGAGCAATTGAAGTTGTTACGAAAAAGGCACGAAAAGAATATTTGTCCTTTCTGCGTACAATGGAAATCCCCTATATTGTTTCTGGAGAGGAGAATTTTAACTTAAAGGAAGTTTTAGTTAAGCTAAGAGCGCATTTTGGCATTGAAAAATTAGCTCTTTGTGGTGGTGCTAGAATTAATGGTGTCTTTTTAGAGCAGCACTTAGTCGATGAAATTTCTCTCGTCATCTCGCCATATGTCAATGGTGACCGCGAGATTAAGACTACTTTTGAAACAACTAGTAGAATTGATGATCAATTTAAAATAGATTTTATCAAAAAACTGCCAGACGGCGGATTACATTTAATTTTTAAAAAAGGTGAATAAAAATAAGCTGCAAAGATTAATTTTGCAGCTTATTTTTTTAATTAACGACATTAACGGCTTTTCCGTTTAAGAAAGCTGATAAGTTGTTGATTGTAATATCTAACAGGCGCTTACGTGTTTCTTTTGGTGCCCACGCAATATGTGGTGTAATGTAACAATTTTTTGCAGTTAAGAGCGGACTGTTTACCGGAATTGGTTCTTGCTCGGCAACATCAACACCAGCTGCTCCAATTTTACCATTATTCAAAGCGTGAGCAACATCTTGCTCGTTAATCAACCCCCCGCGTGCTGTATTAAGTAATAGAACGCCATCCTTCATCTTGGTAATTGCTTCTCGGTCAATCATTTCAGTTGTTTCAGGTGCTTGTGGCACGTGAAGACTAATAATGTCGGCTTGTTGATATAATTCATCCAGACTAACTTGTTTTACGTAGTCTGGAAGATTTGTTTTTGGCCGATGATTATAAAAAATAACGTTCATTGCAAAGGCATGGGCGATTTCAGCGACTTTTTGAGCGATGCTGCCAAAGCCAATTAATCCCATTGTTTTACCTTGCAGTTCGATTAATGGTTTTGCCCAAAAAGTAAAATCAGGATTGTTGCTCCAGCGTCCCTCGTGAACCAGTTTATTGTGCAAACCAACTTGGCTAGTGATTTCAAGGAGTAGAGCAAAAGTAAATTGTGCTACTGCATCGGTGCCGTAAGTTGGAATATTAGTAACCGGGATGTTAGCTGCCCGTGCAGCCGCAGTATCAATCACATTGTACCCGGTCGCGGTGACTCCAATGTATTTAAGATTAGGTGCTTTGGTGATAACACTTCGATTTAATGGTGTTTTATTAGTTAATACTATTTCGGCATCACCGATTCTGCGCAAAATCTCGCCGTCATCATCAACTGGTGTTCGATCATAAATGGTACATTCGCCCAACTGCTTAAGGGGTGTCCAATCAAGGTCACCGGGGTTTAAGGCATAACTATCTAAATTTACAATTTTCATTTTTTAACCTCATTTGTTCATTTTTAACTTCTAGTTTACTACAGTTTGCAAAAGTACCAACTATGAAGCAGTTCAATCCAGCCTAATACTACAATTTGACAGTAAAAATAGATAATTTTACAATGAATTAGTGTTCTGCCTTTTTAGCTTTTTTTATATATAGTTTAGTTATTTGGGTAAAAGACAAAGTGGGAAGAAGATGTTTTACTATCCAATATTGCTATTCCAGATTTTGGGAGCTGATGAAAGTAGTTAATACACATATAATGTTGTTATAAATGTAAGGAGCAAGTAATGAAAAAGTGCCCTAATTGTGGTGCCCTGATGGAAAATGGGGTTAATTTTTGTACTAAATGCGGTAGCGATTTACGTTCAATTACGTTAGAAAAAGAGCCGGAGCAGGCTACTACTGTAACTAAAAAAACTGCACCAGTTGTGGCTGAAGTTAATCAGCAACATGTTAATTCTGGTAGCTATTTGCAAAATTATTGGGAATGGCTGGTTGAATCATGGAAATGTCCCGCAACTAGCAATTTAGCTGCTCAAAGCTGGTACGGCTGGGTAACAATTTTAATTGAAGATGTTTTATTTGTTACTGGATTATATTTCTTTGCTAAGTCAGTTATTACCAGTGCAATTGGCTTAGTCAATCATTTCGGGGGCGATACTAGAAGTTGGGGCAATTTTGATATTTCTTTTGGCATTGTCTTTCGGGTATTTTTAATTGTCCTGATTTTCCAAGTTATTGTGATTGGTAGTCACTTTGTGGCATATAAATTTATTTATGATGAGCAAATTAATCTATTAGATTTTGTTAACCGCGGTATCCATGCTAGTAACCTAAATTTGATTTTGACAGTCATTTTCTTTTTATTAATGGTTTTAGGACTTAATAGTATCAGACTTACTTTATTTTTAGTTTTACTATTATTTGGTTTGTTCTTTATTGGTCAAGAAGTGGCCTTGCTAGCAAATAACGGTGCTCGACGGGATAAAGCATATGGTGCTTTGCTTGCTTTTGGTATTATTTTTATTTGTAGTTTGGTAATGAACTCACTTATTTATAATTCCGTTTTACGGTCAATTTTTAATCAAATTATTTCAGGTTTTAATGGTTCAATGTAGATGGTGTAAAGATGAATAAAAATGAATTTTGTCCAAATTGTGGACAACCAGTTAACGAAAACGAGGAGTTTTGTTCCAACTGTGGCGCAAAGCTGTCTAATAATAAGCAAAGTCGGCAGGAATACCGAATGGATCAGACGCCCCGGCAAGCTGCTAACAATAATCCGCGCCAGCCGATGAAAAAGAAAACTAAGATAATTTTGAGCATTGTGGGCGTTTTGGTTGTTGCTTTCATTGCTTTTTATGCTTGGGGCTCAAATCATTATCAACGGAAAAATCAAGTTGATCAGATTACTGCGTATTTAAAAAATCCGCGGGCAAATTTAGCGGACTATGTTACCTCGGATAATCCTAGTGTGCATGTCACTAATGTGGCTTTGAAGCCAACGCAAAATTATTATTTTGATCACAGTAGTGATGCCGATAAGATGGCAGAAGCTTTTAAGTATGGTGATACTTATGAAGACGTTTCGTTAGTACAGTCAGGACGGTACTTACTGTTTTTCCCTAAATATACGTTAAAATTTAAGACTTTTACACCACATATTAAGACTAATCATGCCAATTCGACGATTTATGTTAATGATGAAAAAATCGGTGGGGTTAATGGTAGTGGTGAAAGTTATTATAAGCAGGTACAGCCACTTTTTCCTGGAAAATATCATATTGTAGTTAAATCGACTGCTGCTGGTCATAAGTTAACTGCTGATAAAAGCGCCAATATTTTTTCAAATAGTGCAATTAATATGAATATCAAGACCGTCAATTTTACGGTTAAAAGCTCTCCTGGTGCGGATGTCTATATTAACGAGAAAAAAGTTGGTATGTTAGATAAGAACGGCGAAAAAGTATTTAACGAATATCCTGCTACGGATGACATGAAGATTTATGTCATGATGAAGGTTGACGGCAAGGCAATCAGATCAAAGGTAGTTGATTATGATGATCTAGGCTTTGATGATGACGATGATAGTAGTAGTAATGTCGTTAAGCCTGAATGGCCGGGCTTAATCAGCGAGGATGATGCCAAAAATATCTTGGAAGACAACTTTGAGGATCCAGCTGAAGATGCATTTGTTGGTGGCGCGGAAAATAAGGGTTACCAAGAACTGCATGAGCAGATTGGTAACTTTAATGACAATGACGAAATAATTTCTTATGATATGGATTGTAGCATTGTTTCCATTTCGCCTGCGCCAGATAATAGTAGTAATGTTGTCTATAAGATAACTTACACTTTTGAGCATGATGATTATGAGCATAAACAAGTAATGCTATATTCTGGTTGCGTCTTCCACCAAAATGGTGATGACGATGATGCTTCACAAAAAATTAAAGCAATCGGTAATGGAAAGATTATCAGTGATAAAAAGTATAATAACTAAGCTAATAGGGCACATCACATGTGATGTGCTTATTTAGTTTCAAATTACATTGATGAGTAAATTGGCCAAGATAAAAGATCATCAATCTATTAAATTTCAAAATAATAGGAGAACTTAAAATTAATAAATTGCGTAAGAATTATCATGAAAAAAGCAAGTATTGTTCCACTATTTTTTAAAGGAAATTTCCTTTTTTGGAATACTGCATATGTGTTTTCATTAAAGAGTGGGCGAAAACTTAATCTTAAAGACTATCCTGAACTTAATAAATTGGGTTACTGAATTAAGGTTAATGATTAAACTAATTAACGGGTATGGTCACTTTTAGGGCTTCCGGCGTTTAGCTAAAAATTTTGTCGAATAACAGGGCTTCAACCAGATGATTTTTACGTAAATTTAGTTTCTGGTTCAATCATTGGCATATCTTTGGCAATTCAAACTTATGCAGCACCTGGAGCAGCAATTTTTGCTGTGGTAATGGCAGCAATTATGTATGCCTTTTTTGAGCAATCGCCAGTTCATAAGAAGGTAAGCCATGTAGCAGAGCAAGAAGAAGACGGCTTTGATGAATTTTAAATAGCTCATACAAAAATAATGTTAAGAAGCATTCTATTTTGTGAAGATCAAATAGGATGCTTTTGTTTTGTTTTTTTATTCACATATTCTACTAGCTTGAATTTTCCGACAAATGCAAGTTACTTTACTGGTAAAATTGTTCGTTTATATTTACTTGATTTCGCTTACATAAGTTACAAAAGGTTACATTAATTTACTATTATTATCAAAAATTGAGGTTAAAACTAAAATATATTGTGAAATATGTAATTAATTAGGAGGAGAAAGATGAATATTGCGAAAGCGATTCAAGTGACATTTTCCAATGTTGCGATAGTTAGCTCAGTAACATCAACAATTTTTATTATTTTATTGGGTTTTTATTTACGTAAGCGTAATATCTTTACAGAAAAGTATGGTAAGCTTTTATCTAAGATTGTTTTAACAGTTGCGCTTCCGGCTTTGGCATTCAACTCATTTATGCAGCCAATTAATGGTGAAACTTTTTCGCAAGGGATGAATGTGTTAATTTGGGGAATTGTAATTTATATTATTTTGATTTTGGTAACCCCAATTTCTTATGCCAAGTATCCTAAAGATAAGCGGGATGTTCTAGCAATTTTAACCACTTTTGGTTCAACTACCTTTTTTGGAATTCCAATTGTTGGTGCGGTCTTTGGTACCAAGGGCATAATGTATAGCTCGATTTTTAATATTGGCTACCGAATTTTTTTATATTCTTATGCTTATATTAAGATGTCTGGCTTGAAAATGAATGCAAGCAATATCAAAAAAATGTTTGTCAATCCGGTGGTAATTGCTACTTTTTTGGGACTGATTATGTGGCTAGTGCAAAATTATATGCCACAGGTTGCTGTAAGACAAGCTGTTAATGGCATAATTAATCCTGGTGCACCAATAATTAAGGTTGCCTTTTACCGAATTGATCAGACTGCAATTTGGTTGTACAAACCACTGCAATATCTGGCTAACCTGGCATCACCACTTGCTTGGCTATCAATCGGTGCTACTTTAGGTTCGACTTCATTTAAAAAAGCTGCGGGAAACAAGACTTCTTGGTATTACAGTTTTAATAAGGTTGTCTTAGTACCACTGCTTAACTTGGTAATACTGGTCATCTTAAATGTGACTAACATCTTACCGATTAGCTATGTTGCCTTAGGTACAATCATTATTATGATGGCTACGCCAACCGCTGCCGTTGCTTCGTCTTATGCGATTAGCTTTGATCGTGAGGCGGTATTATCGTCCAATGCATCCTTTGTATCGACAATTTTAGCGGTAGTGGCAATGCCATTTTGGATTGCCTTTCTCGGTGTTCTTAGTCAAAGCGGATTATTTCATTAATTAGGAGGTTTTTATGTTTAAAATTGTTGCTTATGGCGTACGTGAAAATGAAGTAGATTACTTCAAGAAATTAAATAAATATCATTATGATGTGCAATTGGAATCTGAATTGTTAACTCACGATAATATTGAAACTGCTAAAGGCGCAGATGCTGTTTTGTTACGTGCCAATTGTAAGGCAGACGCACAAAACTTGGCGAAATTAAATGAGTGGGGCATTAAATACGTCTTTACTAGAACAGTAGGTTTTAACCATATTGATCTTAAGACTGCCGCCAAATATGAAATGAAAGTTGCTCGTGTTCCGGCATATTCACCATACGCCGTAGCCGAATTGGCAATGACCTTAGGAATGATGCTCTTTAGACATACTGCTTTGGCAGTCGATATGACCAGGCAGGGAAACTTTAGTGTTTCGACCGCCACTTTTTCTGGGGAAGTTCATTCAAGTACTGTGGGAATTATCGGAACTGGTCGAATTGGGGCGACTGAAGCGCAGCTATATAGTGGAATGGGAACCAAAGTCTTGGGCTATGATCCTTATCCAAGCGACTTCGCTAAACAATATGTTGAATTTGTTGAGCAGGATGAATTGCTAGCAAAATCAGATATTGTTTCAATCCACGTGCCGTATTTCCCAGGTCAAAATGATCGTTTAATCGATGCGGACTTTTTAAAGAAAATGAAACCAACTGCTGTTTTGGTTAATACGGCGAGAACACAACTTGCTGATTATCCTGCTATTATTAAGGCAATCACTCAAAATCAAATTGCTGGTTTTGCTAGTGATGTTTTACCGGACGAAGTTGAAGTGCTGGGACATGATTTTAAAGGCAATATCACTAATGAACTGACTAAGCAGTTAGTTGATTTATATCCTAAGGTTCTACTAACTCCGCACATTGGTTCTTACACGAGTCCAGCTTTAACGGATATGATTGCAGTCAGCTATGAAAACTTCCACCAAGTTTTAGAGACAGGTAAGACTGATAACGACGTTAAGTTAGACTAAGTTAATACACAAAAAAGCGAGCTATCAACTGATAGTTCGCTTTTTATTTATTAGCTTTGTAAAGTTTAATTGGTCGACCTACTTTTAGGTAATGGGTTTTGATTGTTAATTCATTAGTTTTTACTAAATAATCTAAATACTTTTTCGTGGTAATCCGTGAGAGTTTAGACTTACGGGCAATCTCCTGATTAGAAAAATAATCGGGTGTTTCTGCGATGATTGCCTTTATTTTGTTAAGAGAAAAATTTGATAGTCCTTTAGGCAAGGAAGTAATTTCTTTTTCTCCAGCAAAATCTTGTGTAATGAAAATCTGATCGAGTTCAGTTTGCGATAATTGTCGATCTTGGTTTAATACCTCATTATATTTTAGAAAATGCTCAATTGCCTTATGGAATCGCTCAAAAGAAAATGGTTTTACCAGGTAATCGAGTACGCCATAGTTTAACGCTTGGTTAACGCTTTGGCTATCTTTAGCAGCTGATAACATGATTACATTCGGATGGAGATTGTGCTCAATAAATAAGTGAAGAAGCTCAGTACCTGAAATTTTAGGTAAATAAATATCGAGTAAGACCAAATCAAGCTGCATTTTTTGCGCAAGGGCTAAAGCTTTATCTGCCCTATCTACTTGATAAAGCTGCATTTTTGCGGGCGGAATTATTTTCATTAGGTACTGTTTATCAACTGAATTGACCATGGGGTCATCTTCCACAATGAGAATCTGTAACATTTTTATTCCTCGCTGTTAATCGGTAATTCAAGATAGAAATTGCTACCATGTGGATTACAAGGTGTAATGTCAATATAGCCGTGATGATTATCGACAATTTGCTTAACTAGCATTAAGCCGTAACCATGACCTTTACCTTTAGTAGAATATTTTTGCTTAAAAAGTTGTTCTCGGACAGCAGGAAAAATACCACTACCGTTATCGGTCACTTCTATAATCAGGGTCGTACTTTCGGTATCATAATTAAGTTCGAGTTTAATGGCACCACTGGTATCAATGGCAGCTAAGGCATTGTCGATTAAGTTACCCAATATCTTGATCAGATCAAGATTTAATTGGTCTGAAACAATTGCTTGTGGCAGATAGGAATCAGGAGTAAGTGTCAAAGTCACTTTTTGCTCTTTAGCCTGATTAATTTTACCGGTTAAAAACCCGACTAAAGCTGGTGATTCAATCTGCTGGTTTAGCTGGCCAAACTCTTGCTGGTAATTAGCATTAACTTTGCCAATAAAATTAGTAACATTATCATATTGCTTTAATTCAATCATACCGTAAATTGCCTGTAATTTATTGCGAAATTCATGCGATTGCGCTCTAAGCGCTTGAATGTATTGCTCACTTCCAGCTAATTGTTCAGACAGTTGTTGGTATTTGGATTGATCTTGCAGTAGAGCAATTTGGCCATAAGTTTTGTCATGGTAAACTAGCCTACTAGTGGATACAATGTATTCTTTAGCGTTAATTAAGAGCGGAACATTGGTCTTATTTTGTGAATGATTATGATTAAAAATTAGTTTAGCTAAATTGGAATCTAGTGCAGTACCCACTTTAACTGCTGGAAATGTTTTTTTAGCTAAATAATTGGTTGTAATTACGATGTTTTGTTCATTAACGGCAATTAAGATTTCATCAATACTATCAATAATAGCGTGTAGTTCCGTCAGCTTGGTAGCAATTTCATTTGGTTCCATATTAAAAAGAGATTTTTTAATCCTTTGCGCTAAAAAAAGTGCCAAAATTATGCCAGCACATAAAGCAAATAATGAACCAAGAATAACCGCTTTTTGAGCAGATAAAATTGCCCGGTTAATTGAGCTATCGGTTAGGCCAACGCAAACAATGCCAACTTGTTGTTTGTTCTTGAAAACAGGCACAAAGATGCGGTAACCCGTTCCTAAAATACCTTTGCGATGTGAATAATGGCTTTTACCAGTGCTTGATTTTTTAGCATCTTGCGGAGAACTAAATCTTTTGCCAATCCGACTAGTATCAGGGTGGGAGTAGCGCATTAATTTCCGATCTAAAATGACAACGAAATCAACATGAGATGCCTGTGTGATTTGATTGGCATATTTTTGCAATGAATTATTTTGGGTGGGCTGGGGATGCTTTTTTAGAGTTTCCTTAACGGTTGCATCTTGAGCAGCAATTCTAGCAACTCCAGCAATTTTCTCTTTGATTATTTGCTTTTGACTCTGTTTGACATGGTATGAAGCGATACTGCCAGCAGTAATAACAAAAATAACTGTTGTTAAAAAAACTAGTAAAACAGATTTAGTTCTTAAGCTAAAGCTTGATTTTCGTGGCATGTTTTTCCTTTTTATATCGTTACAACTGATTACTATTAGTATAAACTACTAAATCATAAAAAAGCTTAACCAAAGGAAAATTTTATCAAGTGCTTAAATAAATAACTAAAATATCTTTTAAACTAAAAATAGCAGTCATAACTGATAGTTACCAAGCTATACTTAAAGTTATATTGATGTCAAAAATTGCAAATTGAGCTAATAGAAGTGTTTAAAGGTGACTAATGTAAATAATATCGGGTTACTAAATTCACTAAGTGAATTAATCAATTCTCATTATGATAGTGGCAATCACGCAATTGTTAGTGGAAAATCTCTCCCGGTTAGACCAGGTGACTGTTAATGAAATTATCAATCATGCTTAATGTTTTTGCAATCTGTTGTCAGACACTTTTGCGAAAAATCAGCTTATTCAAGTTTGATTTGAAATCATCGCTTTCTAAAATAATTTTCCCCATTGATTACTGTTTCTACTTCTGGAAAATACGCTGAAATTTTGAATGATTTTTTACGAGAATTATCGGGAGACAAAATTTTGTAAAGAAGCCATTGATTTAATAATTTTTGAACAACATGATATAGAATAGATTTAGAAAGAAGAAATAACTTGCAGCTAATTATTCTTAATCTGTTTATCAAACATGTTCAAACATTGACAAACAAAATAGAACAATTATACTAAAAGATGAACTAAGTTAGTTGCTTAATCTAGTTTAAAAAGTAGGTAACCATGTTAAAAAGTGAAAGATTAAAGACGATTTTACAGATAGTAAACACGCAAAAGTTTGTAACAGTTGATGAATTGGCTCAAGCCCTCAAGGTGTCTGATATGACAATTAGGCGGGATCTAAATGAATTGCATAAGTTCAACAAGATTATGCGTATTCACGGTGGCGCGCAGATTTTATCAGACCAAAGCCGTATTGAAAAAAGTTACAAACAAAAAAGAGAGATTCATAGTAAGGAAAAGATTGAAGTTGCCAAGCGCGCCTGCAATCTAATTCATGAAAATGATTCAATTTATGTTGGTCCGGGCACTACTTTAGAATTAATGGTTGCTAACTTGAAAGTTAAGCATCTCAGGATAGTGACTAATTCACTGCCAGTTTTTGAAGTGGCTAAAAACAGTCCTAATAATTATGATCTGATCATGATTGGCGGTTCTTATCGGAGAATCAGTGGTGCTTTTTTAGGGGCTCTTGCTAATAGTGAACTTGCAACAATGTCTTTTTCAGTCGGCTTTGTAGGTGTTAATGGCATTAAAGATACTTCTATGACAACAGCTAACTTAGAAGAGGGTCAAACCGAGAAAATCGGATTAGATCATTCACAAGTTAAATTGATTGTGGCTGATTATTCTAAATTGGATCACAGTGATTTTCATCAATTTTATGACTTGCGCGATGTTGATGGTTTGATTACTAATCATGGTATCGATCCTGAATTGGAAAAACATTATAGTCAATTTACAACTATTTATAAATAGTTGTTTTGAGAGGAGTTTTAGCTATGAAAGTTGTTATTGGTAGCGATCAGGCTGGCTTTGACTTAAAGGAAAAAGTCAAGCAGTACTTGGAGGATTACAATTATGAGGTCTTGGACGTTACAACAAAAGCAGCAGCAGATTTTGTTGAATCTAGCTTGCTAGTTACACGTGAAGTACTGGATAGCGGTATTAAAAAAGCCATCATGTTTGACGAATATGGTGTAGGATCGGCAATGGCTTCTAACAAGGTCAAAGGGATGGTTACCGCAAATGTGAACGAGGAAAGAACTGCCCACATGACAGCGATGCACAACGGTGCCAAGGCTATCGCTTTGGGAAGTGGCATTGTTGGTGAAAAATTAGCCTATTCGATCGTGCAACATTATCTTGATACTGATTATGCTGGCGGACGGCATCAGATTCGGCTAAACATGTTAGAAGAAATGATCTAAAGGAGGGCTAAAAATGTTAGATAATGATCGACCACAACCAGAATTTGTTGATCCTAAAATTGATAAGCATACGGTGATTGCCTTGGGTAATGACCATATTGTGACTGCAATTAAAATGGCTATTTCTGATCACCTTAAGGATGAGGGCTATCGTGTAATTGATGAAGGTACACATGACAACACAAGAACTCACTATCCAATGTATGGTAAACGCGTGGCAGAAGACGTTGCTGATGGTCGTGCTGATCTCGGCATCGTTCTTTGCGGGACAGGCATCGGTATTTCAACGGCTGCTGATAAAAATGAGGGTATTCGAGCAGCGATGGTTGGCGATGCTACCCAAGCTGAATATGCCCGCCGTGAATTAAATGCAAATGTTATTGGCTTTGGCGGTATTGTCCTTGGACGTGATTTCATTTTTGATATTGTAGATTCATTTTTGAATGCTAGGTATGCCCCAACTGACGATAACCGCAAATTAATTACTAAAATTGATGGTATTGCAAAGCCAAATCCTGATCAAAAGGATAATGTTCACTTCTTTGATGAAGAAAATAAGAAGTGGGCTGAAGGCGTATACCACGACTAATAAAAGTAAATAAAAAACAAAATTTAATCGCACACAAATACAAAAGATCATGCAGAAATTGTCGTGGTCTTTTTTTGTACTCGGTAAGGCAGAGGGAAATTTGTTTAATAAAATCAGAATGAGAAACAAAGTTTCACTATTTCAATTTGTAGAAAATTAAGAAAATTGGTTGCAATTTTGAATCCGGTTACATATAATATCAATAGATAATCAAACAAAAACTAACATATTCGAACAAAACCGAAAATTTATTTAGTATGAAAAGGAGAGAAAAATGGTTACAAGAGAAGAAATATCAATGGCAGGCTTTGAAATTGTTGCATATGCGGGAGATGCAAAAACTGCACTAATGAATGCATTAGATGAAGCACAAAAAGGCAATTATGATAAAGCGCGTGAATTTGTTAAAAGTGCAGATGTTTCACTTAACGATGCCCATAATTCCCAAACCAGGCTAATGAGTAAAGAAGCCAGTGGTGAGGAGATGGAAACAACCTTTATTATGTCTCATGGCCAAGATACTTTGATGACTACGATGCTCTTGAGAGATCAGGCTAAGTATTTTATCGATTTATATGAAAAATACAATATTACCCTTAAAGAACTTGAACAATTAAAGAAAAACGAGTAATAAGAAAAGAGGATAAGTATGAATGTCGTAATAAAGCAAATTGAAAAAGCCCAACCGCTTTTTCAAAAAATAGCTGCAAATAAGTATTTACGGGCAGTTAGAGATGGATTTATTGCTCTAATGCCGATCATTATTTTTTCGAGTATTTTTCTCTTAATTGCCAATGTACCCTTGATTTGGCACTTTGCATGGCCCGTTAAAGTGGCCAATGCGTTAAATATGTTTTATAACATGTCAATGGGTGTTCTAGCATTGATGGCTTCTTCATCCGTGGCCAAAGCTTTAACTGATTCGTTAAACTTAGATCTACCTAAAATCGCACAGATTCCAACAATAGGTGTGCAGTTTACAGCACAGATTTCATTTATTTTGGTTGCAGTAGATACTTTGACAGATAAGCTAAATAATATTTATTTTGCAATTTCAATGATTGGTACTAAAGGCTTGATTTGTGCATTTCTTGTAGCATTTATTGTTCCTAATGTTTATTATGTGTGTTTTAAAAATCATATAACGATTAAGTTGCCGAGCGCTGTACCTCAAAATATCGCAAGTGCTTTTGAAAATATTATTCCCTTTGCAATAAGTACCGGTTTCTTCTGGGTGTTTTCCTTGGTATTTAGGGCACTAACCGGAACCAATTTAGCTACTTGGATTATTCAAGTTCTTTCTCCGCTGTTCACGGCTGCGGACGGTTATGTGGGTTTAGCAATTGTTTATGGCGCAATGGCTTTCTTTTGGTTTATTGGTATCCAAGGACCATCAATCGTTGAACCAGCTGTAACCGCAATCTATTTGAGTAATGTAGAATCAAATTTAACTGCTTGGAAAGCAGGAAATATTGCTGGTGCTAACCATATATTGGCGCAAGGTACGCAATATTTTGTTGCAACCCTTGGAGGAACTGGCGCAACCCTGGTTATTACTTTGATGTTTGCTTTTTGGGCCAAATCTAAGGAGCTAAAAGCTGTTGGTCGCGCCGCGTCTATTCCGGTACTATTCGGTGTTAATGAACCAATTCTTTTTGGGGCACCGCTAATCTTAAATCCAGTCTTCTTTATTCCTTTTATATTAACACCAATCGTTAATGTTTGGCTCTTCAAAATTTTTGTTGATATCTTCCATATGCCTGGTTTTATTTATAATCTGCCATGGACTACGCCAGGTACGTTGGGTCTTATCATGGGAACCGGCTTTTCAATCGCTGCAATTGTCTTATCTATTGTATTGTTGGTTGTTGATACGGTAATGTATTATCCGTTCTTCAAGGCCTATGATATTCAGAAGTGTAACGAAGAAAAGCAACATGCTGAGGAAGATCAAAATGATGCAAATTCTACAGCAGTTATTTCTCATAATGAAGAAACAGCTGGTGAAGTAAACACAATAAATGATGGTCAAACAGCTAAAGCAGGTTTATCTAGTAAGATACCACTTTCAAAAACCAAAGATGGTAAAGAATTAAATGTCTTGGTTCTGTGTGCAGGTGGCGGAACTAGTGGAATTTTAGCCAAGGCCCTAAATAAGTTGGCAAGTGAAAATTCATTGCCTTTATCGGTGGCCGCTACATCGTTTGGATCACATCATGATTTACTAAGCGGTATGGATATTGTTATTTTGGCTCCTCAAATGCATGCTATGAAGGATGAGCTTGAGAAGGAATGCAAACAGAATAACGCTAAAATGATTACTACAACTGGTAAACAATACATTAATATGACACAACATGCTGATAAGTGCTTAGACTTAATCATCACAAATATTTCAGATTAAAGAATTAATGGAGAAATTGACAATGAGTTTATTAAATAGAGTACAAAAATTACCTAATGACTTTGTATGGGGTGGTGCTACAGCAGCCTATCAAGTAGAAGGAAGTACAAAAGTTGATGGGAAGGGAGAAACAATGTGGGATGCGTATTTGCGCAAGCAAGGAAGGTTTTCTCCTGACCCAGCCAGCGATTTTTATAATCGTTACCCCGAAGATATTAGATTGGCCAAGAAATATGGCTTGAATGCAATCAGAGTTTCAATTGCCTGGACGAGAATTTTTCCACAAGGTTATGGTTCTGTTAACCAAAAAGGGGTAGATTTTTATCATAATTTGTTTAAAGAATGTCTTGATAATGGTATTGAACCATATGTCAGTCTTCACCATTTTGATAGTCCAAAGAATTTGTTTGAAGATGGTGATTGGCTTAATCGTAAAAACATTGATTACTTTGTTGATTATGCCAAGTTCTGCTTTAATGAATTTAAGGAAGTTAAGAACTGGTTTACCATTAATGAATTAATTTCACTTGCTTACTCGCAATACATTGCAGGTACCTTCCCGCCTAATCATCACTTTGATGTAACAAGTGCTATCCAAGCAGAGCATAATGAACTGCTTGCTCATGCTCGTGTGGTTAACTTGTATAAGAGTATGAATTTGTCAGGACGAATTGGGTTAATTCATGTTCTGCAGCCAGTTTATCCAATCTCTGACTCCGAAGAAGATAAGAATGCGGCAAAACTTGAGGATGCCTTCCTAAATAAATTTTTACTTGATGGAACATTTTTAGGTTATTATTCTAAAGACACTATGACTTCGATTAATGAAATATTGCGGTTAAATAATGCCCACCTAGATATTCAAGATGGTGATCTAGATATTTTAGCTAAAGCTGCGACTCAAAATGATATTTTTGGTTTAAATTATTATCAAAATCAATTTATTAAGGCTTATCAAGGTGAGAGTGAAAATCACTTTAACGGAACAGGTGCTAAAGGGACATCATCCTTTAAATTTAAGGGTGTTGGCGAAATAGTTAAGAAACAGGGTGTATCGACTACTGATTGGGACTGGAATATTTTTCCTAAGGGACTTTATGACGTTTTACTTCGTGTTAATCATGACTACCCCAACTGTCAAACGATTTATATTACCGAAAATGGCTTAGGATACAAAGACCAATTTGATGGTACAGATAAAATTATCGATGACCAGCCAAGAATCGATTTTATCGATCAGCATATGGATGCACTTCTTAAAGCAAAAAATAAGGGCGTCAATGTACAAGGATATTTTGTTTGGTCACTCCAGGATCAATTTTCTTGGGCTAATGGCTATAATAAGCGGTACGGATTATTTTACGTTGATTTTAAAACCCAAAAGCGTTATATAAAGAAGAGTGCACTTTGGTTTAAAGAACTAGCGGACACAATGAAATAATATTTTAGGTAGGGATATATTGTATCTCTATTTTTTTGTCTGTAATAATATTGTTATATTATTTTGCTTTAGTAGTTTTTTTTCTGACGTATTTGTGCGTGGATCCAACATGTATCTTAGCGTATAAGTGAATGTCATAAAAATGCTCCAATAATTAATTAATATGACTGATTTTGTAAAAATATTTTAAATATAGTAATAAGTAATAGCAAATATAAAATATTTATAAATTAAGTAAAACTTTTCTAAATTTAGTCATTATATGTAAATCTTTTCAAGTATATTGATAGCGCTTTAATCAATAGCTAAATAAGTATATAATTGCAATGTGCGATTAAAATAAAAGGAGATATATAATGAGAACAATTACTTCTACCGTTGCTAAACATATGGAAAATTTATCAACTGAAGATGGTATCATTAGTGCATTAGCAATCGATCAACGTGGATCGCTTAAAACAATGCTGGCCGATGCAGCAAATAAACCAGCAGATGAAACAACAATTGTTGATTTTAAAAAGGCCGTTTCAAGTGAACTAACACCGTATGCTTCATCAATATTGACTGATCCAGAATACGGTCTTCCTGCTACTAAAGTTAGAGATAAGAATTGTGGTTTACTGCTTTCTTATGAAAAAACTGGTTATGATACAACTGTACCTGGTAGAATGCCTGATTTAATTGAGAATCAATCTGGGTTACGAATTAAGAATGAGGGTGGTGATGCAATCAAATTTTTAGTTTATTATGATCCAGACGAGGGAGAAGAAATCAATGATAAAAAGAAAGCTTTTGTTGAAAGAGTAGGTGCTGAGTCAAAAGCTAATGAATTGCCATTTTTCTTAGAAATATTGACTTACGATGCTAAAATTAATGATACTAAAGGCGAAGATTTTGCTAAAGTTAAGGCTAATAAAGTTATTGCAACCATGCAAGAGTTCTCAAAACCTCAATATAATGTGACGGTTTTAAAGGTGGAAATTCCCTTTAATCTTAAGTATGTTGAAGGCTTTAATGGCGATAACAACGTTATTTATACTCAAGCTGAAGCTAAAAAATTATTGAAAAAGCAATCCGAAGCAACCGATCTACCCTATATCTTCTTATCAGCTGGTGTAACAAGCGAGGAATTTATTGCTGAGATTAAAATGGCTGAGGATGTGGGAGCAAAATTTAATGGCGTTCTTTGCGGGCGAGCTACCTGGAAACCAGCGATTAAACCGTTTGCTGGTGAAAGTGAAGAAGCTGGCCGTAAATGGCTTGCAACTAAAGGTAAGGAAAATATTGAAAATTTAAATAAAGTGCTCAGCGGTGCAAAATCCTGGCGTGAAAAATTAAAAATAGAATAATTAAACAGTATAGGAAAAGCCATCTATATATATAGATGGCCTTTTTATTTGCTTTCATAAAAACCAGTTCTAACAGAATAAGCATCACTAAAAATACGTGTCATAATTTGTAAAGGTAAGCGTGAACGCACCTCATATTCAGGAAAATAATTTGTTTTTGACATATATCCGATAAATGACATGGTGGAATAAGGCATGATACTTCCGGCTGGATTGGTAGTAAAAGTTAGAGTTGGTATTTCATTTTTATTCAAAATGGCTGCTGCTGCAACTAGTTCTTCGGTTTCGCCATTTAGAGTAATAAAAATTGCAAGTGCATTAGGTTTAATTTTACTAGCTATAGTTTTAATAATATTTGGATCAGAATGAAATTCACAATATTTCCCAGTTAACTGCAACTTAACCATTAATTCATTGGCAATTGATTCTGATAAACCTCTGGCAAAAATATAAATAATTTTTGCTTGTCTAGTTAATGAAATACTATCTTCAATCGTGCTGTAGCTAAGATTATGGAGGGTATTATTCATTTCAATCTCGTTTTTAGTAATGACATGACGGATTTTATCGTCAGCGTCATTTAAGACGCTAAAGGCAGAGTTTGATTTACTCTTTAATTTTAAAGATTCACGGTAAGAAGTATAACCGCTATAGCCCATTTTTTGCATTGTGCGTACGATTGTCGCAGTAGATACATTTGCGAATTGACTTAATTTAACTATTGACATTTTTGCAATTTGTTCAGGATTATTTTCGACAATGTTCCATAAGTGGAGTTCAGCAGAACTGAGTTCTTTAGTTGGCATTGATTTACCTCATTTGTAAAACTTTTTCTATATTATAAAAGTAAACGCTATCATTAAGAAAAATGTTACAACAAATTATCTATATAATAAAGTAAAAGTCAATAAAAAGGAGTGAAAATTTTGATTTATACAATAACTCTAAATCCGGCAATTGATTTAGTGATTGTGACAAAAAAGTTGGAACCTAAGGTAGTTAATAGAACTGAAAAATTTGAGTTACAACCAAATGGTAAAGGCGTTAACGTATCATTTATTTTGAAAAAATTAGGTATAGATAGTGTTGCTACTGGTATTGGTGGTGGTTTTACATTGGATTATATCGTTTCTGGATTAAAGGAAAAAGGTATACAAACTAATTTTTTTAAAGTTAAGGAACCAACTAGAGTTAATGTTTTTACAAATGTCATTGACGAAAATACTGAATATAAAGAGGTAAATCCGGGACCTATAATTAATCAAACCGTTCAGGATAAATTTTTGCAGTATCTAACCACTAATTTGGTAACTAATGATATTGTAGTGATTTCTGGAAGTTTTTCCAAGGGAATTAAACCCAATATTTTGGTTGAAATTGCTAAAATTGCTAATAATAAGAAAGCTAAGTTAGTTATCGATAGTAGTTATGCGGCAATTCTTGATACTTTGCCATTTCAACCATTTTTGCTAAAACCGAATGATGCAGAATTAGCAAAACTTTTTAACTGCAAGGAAAAATTAACTAAAAAGAAAATCGTAGAATTGTCACAAAAATTAGTGGCAGGTGGTTGTAAAAATGTTTTGGTTTCTTTAGGGGCACAAGGAGCAGCATTAATTAATGATAATCGCATTTTATTTGCCAATGCGCCCAAAATCAAAGTAGTCAATTCAGCTTGTGCAGGCGATACAATGCTGGGAACTTTTATTGCTCTATTAGAAAAAAATAAATCAGTTGAAGAAGCTTTAAAGATGGCGGTGGCGGCAGGTAGCGACACTGCAAGCAGAATTGGCTTAACTAAGTTTGCTTTAGATGAATTATTACCACAGATTTCAGTAAAAGAAGGGGTGTATTAATATGGCAAAATATGATTTGGTTGGTGCAACAGGTTGTGCTACTGGTGTTGCGCATACTTTTATGGCCGAAGAGGCCTTGGAAAAGGCCGCGAAAAAGCTGGGCTATACGATCAAAATTGAAACTCACGGACAAACTGGGGTTGAAAACCATTTGACAGCTGAAGAAATAAGAGAAGCTAAAGCTGTAATTATTGCATCTGATATAGATGTTGATACTGATCGTTTTGCAGGTAAAAAGTTAGTTGTAGTTCCTGTGGCTCATGGATTAAAGGAACCTGAAGAGTTGATTAATCGTGCATTGAATGCACCTATTTATAAAGAAGGTCAAAATTCGGGTAATTCTGATATGATTAGTGAAAATAACCAAAGTGTAGGAAACAAATTGTATACATCACTAATGAATGGTGTATCGCATATGTTACCATTTGTTGTTGCAGGTGGTGTTTTGATTGCAATTTCCTTCTTCTGGGGAATTAATTCGGCTGATCCTAAGAGTAGTGAATACAATCAATTTGCAGCTATGTTAAACACAGTCGGTAGTACGACCATGAATTTGATGGCTCCAGTCTTAGGAGCATATATAGCAGAAGCATTAGCTCAAAGAACAGGTTTTGTTGTTGGATTAGCTGCTGGTTTTATTACATTTAATGGTGGTGGTGGATTCTTAGGAGCTATTGTTGGTGGTTATTTAGCAACAATTGTGGTTTGGGGATTACAAAAATTATTTAAACCATTACCAGATGATAAATTTCGCGGCTTAAAATCAATTTTCCTATTTCCAGTTCTAGGAGTTTTAATCACTGGTTCCATCATGTATTTATTAAATACACCGATTAAAGCGATTAATGTAGGTATGATGACATGGCTCAAAGGTTTTGAAAACACTAATCCAATTTTACTGGGAATCATTGTCGGAATAATGTGTGCATCTGATTTTGGTGGCCCAATAAATAAGGCTGCCTATGTTACAGGAACAGTTTTACTTGCTCAAGGTAATTATTTCTTTATGGCTGGTGTTTCTGCCGCATGTATTGCTCCACCATTAGCTACAGGATTCGCTGTTTTAATGAATCCTAAAGCATATTCTAAGAGCGAAAAAACAGCAGGTTATGTTAACTTTTTGCTAGGATCAACTCATATTACTGAAGGTGCTATTCCATTTGCTGCAAAACATCCTTTATGGAATATTCCAGCTTTTATGGTGGGATCAGCAATAGCAGCAGTATTGACATATATTACTAAAATTAGTGTTCCTGCACCTCACGGCGGTTTTATTGTTTTACCATTAGTTAACAAGCCCCTTTTATGGGTTTTATGGATTATAATAGGTTCAATTATCTCTGGTGTTTTATTGGCACTAATTGCTGGACGATTCGCAAAAAAAGATACAGTATCCGCTGAAAATAGTGTGATAACTACTTCTTCTAAAATAAAAAATGGAACCTCAGCAATAAATGAGGAAACATTTGATCCAAGTGATATCTTAGAAATAAGAAATATTAAAACAGATGTTGATATACCAAATCGTGATGAGGCTTTAAAATATTTAGCTGATTTTGCAGTTAACAATAATTTAGCTAATGATAGTAAAAAGGTTTATGCCAGTTATGCTAACCGTGAACAAGAAGGTTCGACAGGTATGACAGATGGTTTTGCAATACCACATGCTCAATCAGCTGCAATTGAAAAATCAGCAATGCTAATTCTTAAATTAAAGCATCCAATAGACTGGCAATCACTAGATGGACAGAAAATTGATATAGTAATTTCATTTTTGATTCCACAAGTTGATAGTAATGAGCACCTAAAATATTTGTCGAATACAGCCAAGTTGCTAACTCATGAAGATTTTATTGCTAAGCTAAAGATTGCTAATACGGCTCAAGATATTTTTAACTTGTTTAAAAATACTAAAATTTAAAATATGGATTAATAGAGGAAAAATCAAAGTGTTTTTCCTCTATTATTTTTTATAAATATAATTTGTACCATATATTTCCTTTTGAGATAACGATATTAACTTTTTTGTAAATAAAAAGCTTTCTCAAAGAGAAAGCAAAAGTTAACAACTTTAATTTTTAATCTTCGACTTTTTTGGCTTCAGCCAAGGCCTGCATGATTGAATCATTTTTAGAATGACAATCTTTAATCATTTGCCAGTCTTGTTCGCTTAATTTAACGATATACTTACTCAATTCATTCACCCTTTCTTTGAAATCTCAACTTTTATAATAGCACTTTTCATGATTAAAGAAGAAAAGCAAAAATAATATTTTTCATTTATGTTGCAAAATTAGAGGTTTAGTTAGAATATACCGATAGAAAACCTTTGTTCTTGTATATGACAAGTATATTTGCAATCTTTACTGGGACTTAATTTTTAGTTTGGCATGAATGTGAAGCAAATGTTACAAGTATGACATTATCTTTAACAGAAGTAATATTTTTTTAAAGCCTGAGTGATATTCCTGTTATAGTTCTGCAATTTAAACACTGTAGTATGTAGGCAATCGAATTGATTAATGCATGTTTGTCAATTTGATGAGGAAATGATATGAAATTTGATAAGGAGAGAATTTTTTTGAAGGTAAAATCAATCTTAGTTAAATCAGCAGCAGTAGCAGCATTATCTGTTTCAGGCGTTGCGCTGATGAACAGTACCAAAACTAATACTGTTCATGCAGCTACCGTTGAAAATGATGCAGCAGTTGTAACTGTGAACTATGTTGAAGGAAATGGTATTCACGTTTGGAATAGTTACGAGCAGCCTGAAGCTACTGGACAAATTTTACCAAGTAATTCATCTTGGAAAGTCATAAAAACTGCCTATGATCATAATGGAGAAAAATGGTATGATTTAGGCAAAAATCAATGGGTAAAAGCAGAATACGTAAATTCAGGCTATTATCCAGTAAATATAAATGAAACTGAAACTCAATCTCAATCTCAATCTCAAGTAACAGTAGAGTCTGATAGTTCTACTGTTGCTGCAAATAATAATCCTACCAATGCACAGAATGAGACAATGGTTGGAAATGATGCAGAATCTAGTGCCAAGGCCTGGATTGCTAATCGTGAATCAGGTAGCTCATATAGTGCACAAAATGGTCAATATATTGGCAAGTACCAATTAGCAGCTGCGTATCTAAATGGCGATTATTCCGCTGCTAATCAAGAACGTGTTGCCAATCAATATGTTGCTAGTCGTTATGGCTCATGGGCAGCGGCTAAACAATTTTGGCAAGCAAATGGTTGGTATTAATTGTTTTAAATAAATTCAATATACAAAACAGGAGCTAGTTAACCTTATTAGCTCCTGTTTTTGCTATAAATTATAAAATAACTTAAATAATAGTTATAAAAATTAATAATACATTGGCAATAGTTATTAATTAGTTTTAAAATTATTTAATAATGATGAACAAATTATTTAAAAGATACTTTTGAGGAAAATTTAATGAAAAAAAGCCAAGCTACTATTGTAATAGTTAATATCATTTTTTCAGTAATTATTTCAGTCAAATTTGTAAATAAGCCACAGGAAATAATCGCGACTACAGTTAATAGATATGTAAAAACTAAAGCAAACGAAAAGGCCAGACTTTATAACAGTTCAGGTAAATTATCGCATCTATATGCTATGCCTAAAATAAGATATCAGTATAGTGAAAAAAAGAAATTAGGACGAAAGAAACTTTTGGCCTATAAAATAGGAAATAATTCTCAGTGGCTTCTGGCAAAGGATGCTCAGCTGGTCAAACAGAGTAAAGTAAAAGCACGAGTTAAGCCTAATATTAAAAAATATGTGCGAGCAACAATAAAATTACCGCAAGGTTATACTAAAAAAGAATTGTTAAAGGCCTATCAGGGAAAAGCTAGTCAAGCTTTTATTAATGCATCAATGTATGGTATGAAAGCAAACGATTTTAGTCGGTTAAAACTTGGGGAAAATGCCAAAGATAAAAATACAAAAGTAGATGTAGCTAATCTCAGCGCTGATCAATTGGCTACACTTAGTTCTTTTTCCTTACGGTTAATTAATGAAGCTAGAAGGGATTTAAAGTTAAAGCCATGGCGAGAAAGTTATGGTGCAAGTAAACTGGCTGACGATATAGCCAGAGAGTACTTTGTTAATAATAGAACTATTAGAGAAAGTCATTATATAGAGGGAATTGTGCGGGCTTGTCATAAAAATGGATTGAACTTTGACAATAATTATATTGAAGATATGGCGGGCTTTTATAATCATAATCAAATAATGACCATGACGGAATTAAAACAATGCGTCTATTTTGGCTTAAAGCAAATGATTTTTGGTTATGTAGGTAGTGGTGAAGCTGGACGTTTTGACCGCAGTAACTATAAAGAATGGGAACATGCTGGAGATTTATTTAACACGCAAGGCTCTCTATATGATGGCGATTATAATTATTTTGGCTTTAGTATTTCTGTTACAAATAATATTTGTTCAATGCACTTTATCAGCATACCAACCAATGTTGTTAAAAATAAAAAATATAATTTTGCTTTTAAACCCTAAGATAAAATTAGTCTTTACTGGATTAAATTTTTATAGTGAGAATTAAGGTGTAAAGGAAAAAATATGGCAATTTATCTTCAACAAGCAACAAATAAAGATATCACAAAAATTATGCAAATTATTAATCAAGCTAAGCAGTTATTAAAAGAAGATGGTAACCCTCAATGGCAGAATGGACGGCCAAATCAAGAAATAATTACAATGGATATTGTAAAAAAACAAGCTTATTGTCTAATGGTCGATCAACAAATTGCTGGTATTGCAATTTTACAAACGACTCCAGAAACTACTTATGCCAAGATTGATGGAGCATGGAATCAAGAGCACCTGCAATATGCAACAATTCACCGAATAGCTATTTCAGCTGATTTTCGTGGACAGCATTTAGGCCAATTTTTTATGTCGAACTTGATTTCACAAGGAAAATTAAAGGGGATTAACAATTTTAGAATTGATACCCATCCTGTTAACTTAAGAATGCAAAAGTTAATTAAAAAAACAGGTTTTAAATATCGTGGAACTGTTCAAATTGACCAAACCAAAAATGGTCTGCGCTATGCTTATGAACTTAACCTATAAAAAATTATTTTTTGCTTGACTTAGAAGCAATAATTTCATATACTATTTATCGTTGAGTGACAAGTAAAAGCTCAAATGAATTGGGTTATAGCCAAGTGGTAAGGCACTAGTTTTTGGTACTAGTATGCGCTGGTTCGAATCCAGCTAACCCAATTGTTCATACGAACACCCAACCCGAAAATAGACAGCTAGCTGTCTATTTTTTTGCTTTTAAATAATTGATGGTATTATGAAAAAATAGGTAGAAAATAATTGTAGTTAAATGTATAATTGATGAAAATATAAAGAGGATAGGTGAAAAAATGGTTGATTTGATAAAATACATGAAGTCTGGCTTAACTGATATTCCCCAAAATTCAATTTTGAAATTTTCAGATTATGCCAGTAAAATTCCTGATGTAGTTAAGTTTACTATTGGTGAACCTGACTTTGACACTCCTGAGCATATTAAAGAAGCTGCTCAAAAAGCAATTGTACAAAATCACTCACATTATGCGCCATCAAACGGGACAATAGGTTTACGACAAGCAGTGGGGACATTTTTAGCTCAAAAGTATGGGCAAAAATATGATCCTGAAACTGAAATTTTGGTTACTAATGGGGTAACTGAGGCAATCTTTGATACAGTAATTGCAACTCTAAATCCAGGCGATATTATGGTTGTGCCTACTCCGATATTTCCATTATATATGAGTGATGCCAGAATGATTAGTCAGCAAATTAAAGTTGTTGAAATCGATACTTCAGCGGATAACTTTAAATTGACGCCTAATAAATTACAAGCGGTACTTGATCAATATGGGGATCGCGTGCGCTTATTAATAATGAATTATCCAAATAATCCAACTGGTGTGACTTATAGTCAAGCGGAACTAGATTCTTTAGCCGATGTGATTCGTGATAAGCCAATCTTTGCATTATGTGATGAAATTTATAGTGAACTTTGTTATGATCAAGATCATGCATCAATGGAAAAAACTCTACACGATCAAGTTATTTTACTAAATGGTGTTTCTAAATCTTGGGCAATGACAGGTTATCGCATTGGTATTATTTGCGCACCAAAAAATATTGTGGCACAAATTGCAAAAGTTCATCAATTTATAGCCACTACTGAGCCTACACCAATGCAGGATGCAGCTGAAGAGGCTTTTAAAAATGGGATGAATGATGCACAATTAATGAAGGCAGAGTTTAAAAAACGACGCGATGTTTTATATAACGGGTTGACTAAGTTAGGTTTTGCTTGTGTTAAACCTCAAGGAGCCTTTTATATTTTTGCTAAAATTCCTGCTGGGTTTGAGCAAGATGACAATAAATTTATCTATGATTTAGTTGATAAGGCTCATGTTGCAGTTACTAGCGGTTCCTGTTTTGCCCAAGCAGGAGCGGGTTATATTAGATTCTCTTATGCGGTTTCGATGGCACAAATTGATGAAGGACTAAAGCGTCTTGAAAAATATATAAATAAAAATAAAAATTAAGCAAAAAATTGCTTGCAATTATGCACGTTTTTCGGTAATATAATTTACGTGCGTAACGGAGGAGTAGCGAAGTGGCTAAACGCGGCGGTCTGTAAAACCGCTCTCTCTGAGTTCGGCGGTTCGAATCCACCCTCCTCCATTGTCACTGGGTTATAGCCAAGTGGTAAGGCACTAGTTTTTGGTACTAGTATGCGCTGGTTCGAATCCAGCTAACCCAATAAGATAATTGATTTAAGGCAGCTGTGATAGTTGCCTTTTTACTTGCTTTTATGCAAAAATATGCGGCAATGGTTTAAGGACTACTTGTACTTACTATAATTTAATAAAGTAAGCACAAATAGCAGGAAGTGGACGTTGATTTTTTCATTAAAAGGAGAATTTTTATGGCTAGACTAGTTAAAGTTGGTGCTAGTATTGAAGAAACTAATTGGCATGAGGCTTTAAAGGATCTCAGAACAGATGATGTTCTCCTTTTGGAACCTGGATTTTATGATTTACCACAGGGGATACTTTTTTCTGATATTACAATTAAAGGTACGGGAACCTTGCCTGAAGATACAACTATTTTAGGCTGCATCAATGTGGCCAATGACAGTCGATTTGTCAATTTAGAAAATCTTTGTCTCAATACTAATGATGAAGCAAATAGTTTGTATATTCCTCCTAAAGCTAATACATATTTGACTTTACGTAATTGCATAATCAAAGGATATGGGGATGATACAGCGGTAATAGCTTGCAACGGCAAAGTAACGTTAGAGTTATACTCAACAATTATTTTAAATGGATCAGTTTCTCTATTTGCTGATGCCGATTTTCGTTTAGAAATGAATGATTCTACAATTGAAAATGTTGTAAAAGACGTTGCGGCTTTGGCTCTTGAAGGTCGTGGTACAGCAATTATCAATAATTCACAGATAAATGGTAGTATTGAAACATATGATAATTCCAATATAGAAATTAATTTTAATAATTCACAGGCAAATACATTATTAGTTCAAGGCGAAGTTTGGTTAAATATGCTAAATAGCGAACTTTCTTTTCAAGATGATACTTGCCTGTATATTACAGATAGAACTTGGGTTAACATTGTTGGTTGCAATTTTAAGGGCTGCGTTTATCTAGATTCTAAACCACACGTGATTATTCAAAATAGTCAAATAGATCGTTTAATTGGTGTTAACGAGGCCCAACTAACGATTATTAATTCACTTATACTTAGTCATACTGATTTTCAAGATAAAGCAAAATGTAGTGCACGCCAAACGACTTTTAATGGTGGACTTGAATATCAGTATTTTTTAGCATTGGGCGATGATGCAGAGTTTGAGGGGCGAGATTTGATTTTTAATTCTAATGGAGCTCATTTAGCGGTAAAAGATTCTGCCAAATTAAGTGCTAGTGTCATTGCAACTAGTGATGAAGAAATTACAGTAGAGCGTAGCTATGAAGCTAAATTCAAGCTTTTGGGAATGAAGTGGATTACTAAAGAAAATAATTAAAAATAATATAATTATTATTTTTAATTTAGCCTATAATACTGGTATAGTTGGGGGTGCAAAATGGAAGAGCCAATGTATATTAAAATTCATAATCAAATTAAGCGTGAAATTGAAAGTCATATTTATAAGGTTGGCAGCAGGATACCATCTGAACGGCAACTTGCTCTTAAATTTGGTGTTTCTCGGATGACTTTGCGCCAAGCAATAAAAACTTTAGAAGATGAAGGAATTTTAGAACAAAGACTGGGTAGTGGCACCTATGTCGCAAATCAAAAAGTACAAGAAAAAATGTCGGGTATTATGTCGTTTACTGATATTACTCATGCCAACGGTCAAATTCCTTCTAGTAAGTTAATTTCATATCGTGTTGGTAAGCCTTCTTTATCGGAAATGGAACGATTGCATTTGGCTAAAGATCAAACAATTTTACGCATGGAACGAATTCGTTATGCCGATAATGTGCCAATTTGCTATGAAGTTGTTACAATTCCCCATAAATTGATTTTAGGCATGTCTAAAGAAAATATATCAACGCATTTATATCGTACGTTAGAGCAAAATGGCTATGAAATTGGTCGCGTAACCGAACATATTTCTGCCGCAATTGCGAATGAAAATGCGGCGCGCTTACTTAATGCTAAAAAAGGTGAAGCTTTAATTACCCGTTTACAAGTAACAGAACTTTCATCTGGAGAGCCATTTGAATATACAAGAGCAAGTTATGTAGCCGATCGTTTTGAATTTACATTTTCTAAATAAAAAAGCTTTAATTAACCCGTAGGTAATTAAAGCTTTTTATTTTAAGTCATTTTTGATTTTAGTCGTTGAAATACCCGGTGTTCGCGATAGATAAGTTACTTGACAGTATGGCTTTAAAAAATCAAATTTACCCTGCCAGTCACTTCCCATAACAAATAAGCTAATATCGTATTTTTGAATATCAGCAATTTTTTGATTCCAATCTTGTTCGGGAATGACTTCATCAACGTAGCGAATTGCTTCTAAAATATATTTTCGTTCAGCAAAATTATTGTATGATTCTTTATGCTTTTGTAGTTCGTTAAATTTATCTGTTGAAAGGCCAACGATAAGGTAATCGCCCATTTCTTTGGCTCGTTGAAGTAGGCGAATATGACCATAATGCAATAAATCAAATGTTCCATAGGTGATAACTTTTTTCATATTAGTGCTCCTATTAATTGACGAATTAATATTATCATATTTATAGAAAAGGTAAAACATGTCACGTAAAGTTTGATAGTTTGCTAAAATATAATAAATGGAACATGGAGGAATTTGTCATGGATAAAGTGAATGTTCTAGGTGTTGACTTTGATAATAAATCTTTTCAACAATTCCAAAATGAATTTATTGGCAAAATTAATGCTCATCAATCGACTTTGGTTGTGACTGCTAATCCGGAAATTGTTATGGCTACTAATGAAAATCCAGAATTTATGAAAATTTTAAAATACGATGCAGATTACATTACGGCTGATGGGATTGGAATTGTTAAGGCAGCAAAGTATTTAGGTAACCCAATTATTGAACGAGTTACTGGCTATGACTTATTTACTTGGTTAATGTCATTTGCCAATGAACGCAACTTACGAGTTTACCTAATTGGGGCTGAGCCTAGTGTGATTGAAGCAACTAAAGCAAAAATTATTCAAGAATACTCTGATATTCAGTTAGTTGGTGCAAGGGATGGCTATTTTAAAGAAGACTTAGAGTTAGTTGCTTATCAAATTGAACGAACAGAGCCAGACCTTGTTTTTGCAGCTTTAGGCTCACCTAAACAGGAACAGCTTTTAGCCCTTTTGCGCAAAAATTTGTTACCAGCTTTGATGATGGGGGTGGGAGGAAGCTTTGATGTCTTTTCAGGCAAAGTCAAAAGAGCACCGCAATCCTGGCAAAAGTTACACCTAGAATGGTTATATCGTTTGTTAAAAAATCCTAGCCGCTTTAAACGGATGCTAGTTTTACCTAAATTTGTCCAAAAAATATACCAATCTAAAAAGGAACAGAAAGTGTTATGAAAATTTTGCATGTAAATGCAGGTCTTGAAAATGGCGGTGGGCTAACCCATATTGTTAATCTACTTAGGCAGGCTAAAGCGGCGGGGCAAGATTTCACCTTATTATGTTTGGCTCCAGGACCTGTAGCTAGTGCTGCAGCAAATGCCCAACTAAATGTGCATGTTTTAGGGGTGAATAATCGTTATGATTTAACTGGACTTAAGCGCTTGCGTACCTTTATTAATCAAGGAGAATTTGACATTGTGCATACCCATGGTGCGCGCGCTAATTTATTTGTTGCCTTGATTAAGCATAAAATTAAGGCCAAGTGGTGTGTAACAGTCCATTCAGATCCATATCTCGATTTTGCAGATCACGGTATATTAGGTCATGTATTTACAACAGCCAACTTATACGCCCTTAGACAAGCAGAATGTGTTTTTGCAGTGACCCAAAAGTTTGCCCAACTTTTAGTAACAAGAGCCAACTTAGACGCGAATAAAGTACACGCTATATATAACGGAACAAAATTTCATGCTAATAGTGCAATTCCTGTTAAAGAAGAACATCAGTGCTTTAATCTTGTAAATGTTGCCCGCACAGAAAAAGTAAAGGGGCAAGATTTATTATTAGAAGCACTAAAAATAATTAATAATCCCAATGTTCATTTATATATTGCTGGTAATGGTACCCAACTTGCAAGTTTGAAAAAATTGGCGCAAAAGTTAGAGTTGACAAAGCAAGTTACTTTTTTGGGATTTATATCACAAAAACAGTTGGAAAATTTATATCGCAAAATGGACTTAGCTGTTTTAACTTCATATTCTGAGAGCTTCCCTTTGGTTTTACTGGAAGCTAGTGATAACCTTTTACCACTACTTTCGACGGCTGTTGGTGATATTAAAATGATGATTCCAGATAAGCAACATGGTTTTATTGCTACTGTGGGTAATATTAATTCAATTGCTGCTAATTTAAAAAAGGCAATTGAATTATCAAAAGAACAGTTATCGCAAATGGCGCTAAGCGAAAAAGAATATGTAGCCAGTAGATTTTCATTAAAAAAACAACTTGAAAGTATTTTAAAGGCTTATGAAGTACTTTTGGCAGAATAACTAATTGTTTAAAAAGTTAGAAATGTTTATAATAAAGCAAAAATTAGTTGGAATTAGAGGAAATAATGTTTTATCAAGAACTAGGGCAAGACGATTCTTTGACTCTGCATACAGATTTGTATGAATTAAATATGATGTATACGTATTTTAAAAAAGGAATTGCACAGCGAAAAGCCGTTTTCGAGGTTTATTATCGGCAAGAGCCTTTTGGTAACGGCTATTGTGTCTTTGCTGGTTTAGAACACGTGATTTTATACTTGCAAAATTTAAAATTTAAAGCAAGCGATTTACAATATTTAAAAGAAGAAGTTGGCTATGATGATGATTTTATTGATTATTTACGTCACTTCGAAATGAAATTAACCTTACGTTCAATGCGTGAAGGTGAAATCGTATTTGCTAATGAACCTCTTATGCAAATTGAAGGTCCTTTAGCACAATGTCAATTAGTTGAAACGGCCATATTAAATATTATAAATTATCAAACTTTGTTAGCCACTAAAGCAGCGCGAGTTAAATTAGCTGTCCAAGGTGATGGGGTAATGGAATTTGGGACAAGACGGGCCCAAGAAACAGATGCCGCTCTTTGGGGAACACGTGCTGCATATATTGGCGGCTTCGATTCAACCAGTAACGTGCGAGCTGGTAAATTATTTGGTATTCCGATTTCTGGTACCCACGCACATTCATTGGTGGAAGCTTTTGGTAATGAATATGAAGCGTTTAAAGCTTACGCTGAAACGCATACCGATTGTGTATTCCTAGTTGATACCTATGATACTGTAAGAAGTGGAGTTCCTACGGCGATTCGTGTAGCTGATGAAATGGGTAGCAAAATTAATTTTCAAGGGGTTCGCATTGATTCAGGTGATATGGCATATATTTCTAAGCAAGTGCGACGAGAATTAGATAATGCTGGCTATAAAGATGCAAAAATATATGCTTCAAATGACCTTGATGAAAATACGATTACTAGTTTAAAGATGCAGGGGGCAAAGATTGACGTTTGGGGAATTGGTACGAAGTATATTACCGCTTATGATCAACCAGCTTTAGGAGCGGTTTATAAACTAGTATCAATTGAAGATGAAAATCAGCAAATGCGTGATACCATAAAAATTTCATCTAATGCAATTAAAGTGTCAACTCCAGGTAAAAAACAAGTATGGCGTATTTCGGCTAATACTCAGAAAAAGAATGAAGGTGACTGGGTTTGTCGTGCCGGGGTTGATCCTCGCCAATTTGATTCATTATTTATGTTTCATCCAGAATATACTTATATTAATAAAGTGGTAACAGATTATACAGCTGAGCCACTTTTAAAAGAGATTTATATTGATGGCCAACTAATTTATCAACAACCACAATTAAATGAAATTAAGGCGTTCTGTGCAGCAAATTTGGATGGCTTATGGGATGAATACAAACGTAGCTTGAATCCGCAAGAATATCCCGTTGATTTGTCGCAAGAACTTTACGATAGTAAAATGAATTTAATTCAAGATATTCGCCATCAAATTGCTAAAGGAGATGCAAATAAATGAGACCCTTACAAAAAGAGATAGTTGACTATGAGCATGTTTTACCAAAGATTGAACCGGAAAGGGAAATACGGCAATCAGTTGATTTTTTAAAAGAATATCTAAAAGCTAATCCTTTTTTAAAAGCTTATGTATTAGGAATTTCTGGAGGCCAAGATTCAACTTTAACTGGTAAATTATGTCAAATAGCAATTACCGAAATGCGGCAGGAAACAGGGGATAAATCCTATCAGTTTATTGCTGTACGTCTGCCTTACGGCGTGCAGGCTGATGCTCAAGATGCAGCTGATGCGGTTGCTTTTCAAAATCCAGATCAAGATTTAATTGTTAATATTAAACCAGCCGTTGATGCAATGTTCGCTAGTTTAGTTGCTACTGGTCAAAAAATTACTGATTTTAACAAAGGCAATATTAAAGCACGTCAGCGAATGGCTATTCAATATGCTATTGCCGGGGCCAATCATGGTGCTGTAGTGGGGACAGATCATGCTGCTGAAAACTTTAGTGGTTTTTATACTAAATATGGTGACGGTGCTGCAGATATAACACCGTTATTTCGCTTAGATAAGCGGCAAGGTAAACAATTATTAAAAGAACTTGGATGTCCGAAGCATTTATATTTAAAAGCACCAACTGCTGATTTAGAGGAAAATAGACCTAGTTTACCTGATGAAATAGCTTTAGGTGTGACTTATGAGGAAATAGATGATTATTTAGAAGGACGCGAAGTTTCTACTGAAGTGGCAGAAAAAATCGAAGCATTGTGGCGTAAAAGTGAGCATAAAAGGCATTTACCAGTTACAATATTTGATAACTTTTTTAAAGAGTAGTTTGAATTGAAGGGAAGCTTTATTAATAATGATAAGAAATGCTAAAGTGTCTGATGCAGATGCTATTCAAAAATTAAATCAAGCCGAGTTAGGGTATGATTATGCTATAGAGAAAACAGCGGCTAATCTAAAGAAACTGCTGTCGGACTCTAAGCATCACTTATTATTGGTTTTTGAAGACAATGCTACTAAAAAAGTTGTTGCTTACCTGCATGCTGAACTATATGAAGAAATTTATTTTGATCCAATGTATAACATTCTAGCACTAGCGGTTAGCCACTCCTATCAACAGCAGGGCATCGGGACTAAACTGATGGGTGAGCTTGAGAAAAGGGCAATTAGTCATGGTATTAATGAAATAAGACTGAATTCTGGTGAACAGCGAATTAAGGCGCATCAGTTTTATGAAAAATTAGGGTATATTACTAATAAAAAGCAGAAGAGATTTGGTAAAAAGTTAATTTAAGTGGTTTTAATTTAGCTACTTAACATTGACAAAGATTGTGCAAGTAGTACAATTATTTTTAACTTAAGATATGTTTTTTAAATTAGCAATTCACAGAGAGGATCGAAAGCTGAGAATGATTTATTGCTACTTAAGAAATGCTCCTTATGTTTTTTATTAAGATTAAATGAAGAGGTAACAAGCACTGTTGCAATTGAGGTGGTACCGCGTTTTGAGCGTCCTTAAGTTTGGCAACAGTGTTTTTATTTTGTTATAAGGGAGAAAATTTGATGAAGAAATTGACAAGTTCAGAATTTAGGCAAATGTTCCTGGACTTTTTCAAAGAGCACGGTCACATGGTTTTGCCCAGTCAATCACTAATTCCACAAGATGATCCAACGCTACTTTGGATTAATTCAGGTGTGGCAACCATGAAAAAATACTTTGATGGTTCAGTTGTACCTAAAAATCACCGAATTACTAGTTCACAAAAGTCAATTAGAACTAATGACATCGAAAATGTTGGTAAAACTGCTCGACACCAAACTTTCTTTGAAATGCTAGGTAATTTTTCAGTTGGTGATTACTTTAAAAAAGAGGCAATAAGTTGGGCTTGGGAATTTTTAACCAGTCCAAACTGGCTTGATTTAGACAAAGAAAGACTATATTGTACCGTTTATCCCAAAGATACAGAAGCATACCAAGTTTGGCTTGAAGTTGGTATGCCAGAAGATCATATTGTAAAATTAGAAGAAAATTTTTGGGATATTGGTGAAGGACCATGTGGTCCTGACTCTGAAATTTTTTATGATCGCGGTCAAGAAAATAATGATGTTTCAGAAGATGATCCAGAAAATTTCCCTGGTGGAGAAAATGCTCGTTATTTAGAAATTTGGAATATTGTTTTTTCACAATTTAATCATTTAGCCGATGGTCAATATGTTGATCAACCACATAAAAATATTGATACGGGTATGGGCCTAGAACGGGTTTTATCAATTTTGCAAGATGCACCGACCAATTTTGAAACCGACCTATTTTTACCAATCATTCACGCAACTGAAAAAATGAATCCAGGTAAAGAATATGGTAAAGTAGCAGCTGATACAACTTCATTTAAAATAATTGCTGATCATGTTAGAACCGTCAGTTTTGCTATTGCTGATGGGGCTTTGCCCTCTAATACAGGACGTGGTTATGTATTAAGACGCTTAATTCGCCGTGCTGATTTAAATGGCCAACGCCTAGGTATTAAAGGAGCTTTTCTTTATAAGTTAGTTTCAGTTGTCGGTAAGATAATGGAGAGTCATTATCCACAAGTGACTGAACAAAAAGACTTTATCGCTAAGGTCATCAAGAATGAAGAAGAACGTTTTCAATTAACACTAGAATCTGGGCTGACTTTACTTGATAATTTGATTTCCGAAGCAAAAGAAAATAACAGTAAGGTTATTAAGGGCCAAGATGCTTTTAAACTATTTGATACTTATGGTTTTCCATATGAACTAACCTTTGAAACTGCTCAAGATGCTGGCTTAGAAGTAGATAAAGCAGGTTTTGATGCCGAAATGAAAGTGCAAAAAGCTCGTGCTCGTGAAGCGCGTGGTAATTTACAATCAATGGGCGAGCAGAATGAAACTCTAATGAATTTAAAGGATAAATCTGAGTTTGAGTATGGCGTTTATGAGGAGCATCATGCCAAATTAATTGATATCATTGTTGCTAATCAATTAGTTGATCGAGCAGAAGGTGATCAGGCAACCTTAATTTTTGATAAAACTCCGTTTTATGCTGAACGTGGGGGACAAGTTGCTGACCATGGAAATATTTATGATCAAGATGGTAATCTGGTAGCTCAAGTAACAGATGTTCAGCATGCCCCTAATGATCAAAATATGCATTTCGTAGATGTTATTTTACCCTTGGAAAAGGGTAAAGAGTACACTCTAAAGATTGATCGTGCACGGCGAGAAGGATTGCGTCATTCACATACAGCTACGCACCTATTGCACGCTGCTTTAAGAAGTATATTAGGTGAACATACTCATCAAGCTGGTAGCTTGGTAGAACCGGATTATTTACGCTTTGATTTTACGGCGATTGAACCAATGACTGCCCAAGAAATTAAATCTGTTGAGACCTTAGTCAATCAAAAAATTTGGTCAGCAATTGAGGTTGAAACTAAAATAACTGATCCAGATCAAGGTAAAGAAATGGGTGCCTTAGCCTTATTTGATGGCAAATATGGCGATCAGGTGCGGGTAGTTAGAATGAGTGATTTTTCAATTGAATTTTGTGGTGGTACTCACTGCGCCAATACAAATCAAATTGGAATTTTCAAGATTACTTCTGAATCAGCCATTGGTGCAGGTCATAGAAGGATTGAAGCTGTGGTCTCTAAAAAGGCTTATGAGTATTTAGCACAAAGATCGGAATTGCTTGATCAGATTCAATCTACTGTAAAATCAACCAAATCGGAAAATATTATTGACAAAATTACGAGTCTTGAGCATGATTTACACCATACGCAAAAGCAAGTGGAAGATTTAAATATGCAAATTAATCAAACTAAGGCGGAAGAAATTTTCAATGATATTAAACAAATTGGGGATTTAACTATTATTGCTCAAAAAATTGATGCCAATGGAATGAACGATTTGCGTGAGCTTGCAGATACTTGGAAAAATAATGCTAAGTCAGATATCTTGGTTTTGGCTGCCGCTAATTCTGGTAAGGCTAATATGATTATTAGCTTGAACCAAAAAGCATTAGATAAAGGGCTCAAAGCGGGTGATTTAATTAAGCAAGCTGCCCCTATCTTTGGTGGTGGCGGTGGTGGTCGCCCTAATATGGCTCAAGCAGGTGGTAAAAATCCAGCCGGTCTGGAAGATGCAATTCAAGCGGTGATTGAGGCGATTTCTCAAAATTAATTAATTGAGTTTACACTTTTTTTCAAGTAAAATTGTGTTAGGAGGAATAACTATGAGTTCGCTAGATAAGACAATGCATTTTGACTTTAATGAGAATAAAGGCAAGAATATTTATGATACCCTACAAGATGTTTATAATGCCTTGGAAGAAAAGGGTTATAATCCAATTAATCAGATTGTTGGCTACTTATTGTCTGGTGATCCAGCTTATATTCCACGGCACAATGATGCGCGTAATTTGATTTTGAAACATGAGCGTGATGAGATTATTGAAGAACTTGTAAAAAGTTATCTTGGCAAAAATAAATAATGCGTTTAATAGGTTTAGATGTGGGATCAAAGACTGTTGGGGTAGCAGTAAGTGACGCATTGGGTATTACTGCGCAAATGGTTGAAACTATTATGATTGATGAGAATCGTTATAATTTTGGTATGCGCCCATTAAAAAAAATTGTCCGTAAATATGAGGCAAATGGTTTTGTATTAGGATTACCCAAAAATATGGATGGCTCTGCAGGTGCATCAGTTGCGCGTAGTAAGGCATATGCCGAAAGACTAAAAGCAAAGTTTAACTTACCAGTTTACTTTTCTGATGAGAGATTGACCACAGCTCAATCACAAAGAGTTTTAGTTGAAGAAGCTGGGGTACATAATCGTCATAAGCAAAAAGCAATAATTGATCAGATGGCGGCAGTTTTGATTTTACAAAATTATTTAGATCTAAATCGAAAGGATTAATATGACACAAGAAGTTCACGGTGAAGACCGTCAAATTACCTTAGTTGATGATAAGGGGAATGAAGAATTATACGAAATTTTATTTACCTTTCATTCAGATGACTATGACAAGTCTTATATTTTACTTTATCCAGCTACTTCTAGCGAAAGTGATGAAGTTGAAGTATTAGCATTTAGTTACGATGCTGATGAAGCAGGAGATGTAACTAGTAGTGATTTGCATGAAATTGAGGCAGATGATGAATGGGATATGGTTCAAGGAGTGCTTAACACATTTTTGGACGATGACCGTTTAAGTGGTGAATAAATTAAAAACTGGCCTGGCCAGTTTTTTTTATTGATAGAGAATTTTAGGCATGGATAATAAGACATTAAAGACTTTAGAATTTGCTAAAATAACAGAAAAATTGCAACTACAGGCAATTACTGAACCAGCTAGAAAAAGAGCAGCTACTTTAACGCCAAGTATAGATTTTAATCAAGTTAAACTCGCTCTTCAGCAAACATTAGTGGGTGCAAATTTATTACGTATTAAAGGGCAACTACCTTTAACCGATTTTGCTGATGTAACACCAAGTACTAAGCGCTTAAGGATTAAAGCAAATTTAAATGCTCAAGAATTAGGCAATTTGCTGCTGGTACTAACATTAGCCAGTGATGTAAATGATTTTTTAGTGGAAATTGATGAAGAAGATCTAGATTTAACAGCTATTGCAAGTATTCTGGATAATTTAGAAATACCGGAGTATTTGTTTAGTGAACTTAAAAAAGCAATTGAGTTCGATGGAACTATACTTGATACTGCTTCAACCAAACTAGCTCATTTACGTTACGAACTAAAAAGTAATGACCAAGAAATCAAAAAAAAGCTGGATGGTTATCTTAAAGGTAATACGAGTAAATATTTATCTGAACAAATAGTTACTATTCGTGATGACCGCTATGTTATTCCAGTTAAGCAGGAATATCGAAATAAATTTGGTGGTGTTGTTCATGATCAAAGTTCCAGTGGGCAGACTTTATTCATAGAACCAAGTGCGGTCTTGAATTTAAATAATCATCAACAGAATATGCTTGCGCAAGCAAAGCAGGAAGAACGACGTATTTTACGTAATTTATCTGATTTAGCACGCCAAGAAGTTGATTTGATTGATCAGATTGCTGCCTCCCTGGTAGAACTGGACTTTTTGCAGGCTAAAGCGAAATTAGCTTATGAGATGAAGGCAACCGAACCAAAATTGACAACTGATCATTCATTGAGTCTTTTAAAAGCACGCCATCCACTGATTAATTCTGCAACAGTAGTCGCAAACGATATTTATTTAGGAAAAGATTTTGATACGGTTCTAATTACGGGTCCCAACACTGGGGGTAAGACAATTACCTTAAAAACTGTGGGGCTACTCCAACTGATGGCTCAGGCTGGGCTATTTATTCCGGCAGCAGAAAATAGCAAGGTAGGAATTTTTAGAGATATTTGTGTCGATGTTGGCGATGAACAATCAATCGAACAATCATTAAGTACTTTTTCGTCTCATATTAACGGAATCATTAAAATGATGAAAAAAGTTAACGATGAATCCTTAGTCTTAATTGATGAAATTGGTGCAGGAACTGATCCAGAAGAGGGCGCTAGTCTTGCTATAAGTATTTTAGATTTTTTCCGTCATAAAAAGGCTAAAATTATGGTTACTACGCATTATCCTGAATTAAAACTTTATGGCTATAACCGACCTAGAACAAGCAATGCTTCAATGGAATTTGATTTAAAGACTTTAGCGCCAACTTATCATTTACAAATTGGAATTCCTGGTCATAGTAATGCTTTTGCTATTGCACGCAGATTAGGGATGCGTGAAGATGTTGTCAAAAATGCTGAAAGCTTATTAGATGAAGATAATGCTGATATCAATCAGATGATCGAGCAATTGACTAAGCAAACTAATGCGGCTACGGTAGCGCGTAACCATCTGGAGTCTTCTCTTGATCGGTCTAAAAAATTAGAAATAAAACTTGAGCATGCTTTAGATTGGTATAATCAGCGCGTGCAAAAGCAACTTGAGTTTGCTCAAGAAAGAGCTGATGAGGTCATAGCTAAGAGCCGTAAAAAAGCTGACCATATTATTGCACAGTTAGAGCAGCAACAGGGTAATATTAAGCAAAATCAATTAATTGCTGCTAAAGGTGAATTGAACCAATTAAAACAACAAAATGATAATTTGATTCATAACCGGGTATTACAGCGAGAAAAACGACGGCACCAGGTTAAAGTAGGTGATCAAGTTAAGGTTTTATCATATGGTCAAGTTGGCACAATAGCCAAAAAATTAAGTGAGCATCAGTATGAGGTGCGACTCGGAATTATTAAAGTTAAAGTCAGTGATCAAGATATCGAAAAGACTGAATCTTCTCATAATTCTAAGGCTAAGGCAAAGGTGTATGCAGTCAGTGCGAAGCGTCGCAGTAACGCTAAAAGTGAATTAGATTTACGTGGCCAGCGTTATGAAGAAGCTATGAATAATCTTGATCTTTATCTTGATTCTGTCCTTTTAGCAGGACTCGATGTAGTTACAATTATTCATGGTATTGGTACAGGTGCAATTAGAAAGGGCGTTTGGCAATATTTACAATCAAGTAGGCATGTTAAGAGCTATAATTATGCCCCAGCAAATGAGGGGGGAAATGGTGCTACAATTGTGCATTTAAAGTAAAAACATTTCACTTGTAAAAAGTAAGCATAATGCTATAATTACATTATCAAAGAAAGATTTAATGTATTATTGGTGAGGTATGACTATGGTAGATGAACTAACAGATCAAAATTATGAAACAGAAACTAAAGATGGTGTTGTACTGATTGATTTTTGGGCAACTTGGTGTGGACCATGCAAGATGCAGTCACCAGTAATTGAAGAACTAGCTGAAGAGCGGCAAGATGTAAAATTTACCAAAATGGATGTCGACCAAAATAAAGCGACGCCTAGTTCATTAGGTATTATGGCTATCCCGACGCTTGTTATTAAGAAAAATGGTGCGATTGTTGACAGATTAACGGGTTATACGCCTAAGGCTAAACTCAATCAAATTTTAAATCAGTATACAGATTAAGAGCTAATAAATAACCCTAAAATTATTATGATTTTAGGGTTATTATAATTGGCTTTAAACTTTTACTAAGTAGGATTTTAATTGCTTTTTTCTTTTAATAGATCACGAATTTGTTTGAGGTAATCTTCTGTAGATGGGCCAGCTGGTTGTTGCTGCTGTTCATCATGTTTGGTAACTTTATTAACGGCTTTAACGAGTAAAAAAACAATAAATGCAATGATTAGGAAATTAATTACTGTATTAATAAATTCACCATATCTAAATGTTGCTCCGCTAACTTTAAGAACTAAATTGGATAAGTCAATTTTACCAATAAATAGGCCAATTAATGGATTAATTAGATTGGTTACTAAGGAGTTAACAATATTAGTGAATGCTCCACCAATGATTACACCAACTGCGAGATCAATTACATTTCCTCGTTCAATAAATTTTTTAAATTCTTTTAACATTTTTGCACCTCCATTTAATAATCATATTGCAAAAACACCAAAAAATTAAATAGATAGACTTAAAAGTTTAGCTAAACTTGGTAATTAGTTGAACTTTTTTTTGCTTTTCATCAATTTTTTGTTCACATTCAGTAGTACGATTAGTTTCATTTTGGAAAGCTTCTGCAATGATGCCAGCTTCTAATGAAAATTCATTAATTCCACTATTTAGCCGATCAACTACACTTTGTCCTGTTAATTCCATTAATAATTCTGTACGTCGTTCTTTGATTTTAGTCAAAATACCGAATCCTGTAGTTGAAAAAAAACTATTAATATCGTCAAAGGAGGCTAGATCATATTTTCTAGCAATTCTTTTACCAGCCCAATAGAGAATTTCATTATTATCGCTCCCTAAAATTGTTGGTAAAAGAAAGTCACGGTATAATTGATTGACAAAATAGATATGTTCATTTTGTTGGTTGTCGTTGTGCATAAAGAATTCATCCCTTTTATTTTCTTTTATTTTACCGTAAAATTGATGGAAGTAGAAAGAATTTAGGGAGATTTATGATATGGATAAGCGACCAATTGGGTTATTAGATTCTGGTGTTGGCGGATTAACAGTAGTTAAAAAAGTTATAAAAAAAATGCCGAATGAAAATATAATTTTTGTAGGTGATAACGCTCATATTCCATATGGTAATAAATCACAGGCCGAAATTATTTCGTTGACGTTAGCAAGTGTGAATTTTTTACTAAGTAAAAATGTTAAAGTAATAATTTTTGCATGTAATACTGCTACTGCAGTAGCCATGGATATTATTCAAAAACAAATTAGTCCTAAAATTATTGGTGTAATTCCGGCGGGGGCTAAATGTGCAATCAATGCTAGCCAAAATCAAAAAATTGCTGTTGTTGCAACGCAAATGACCACTAATCTTCATGCGTATCAAAAAGAGATTACTAAATACGCCCCAAAAATAGAGGTAACAGAAGTCGCTGCGCCGCAGTTAGTACCATTAATTGAGAATAATGCTAGCCATAGTGAATATGATAAGGCATTATCTGAAATATTATTGCCTTTACAAGCAGTTGATTTTGATACCTTAATTCTTGGTTGTACTCATTATCCAATTATTCGTTCAGAATTTGAACGTCAAGTTGGTTCACATGTACAGGTGATTGATCCTGCAGATCAAGTGGCACAATACACATATAACTTGTTAAAAAAAGAGCATTTATTGAATGCTAACTTAGCTGTAGCCCAGCATGAATTTTATACGACGGGTAAAGTGGAGAAAGTTAATGAATTGGGTCGATTAGTATTAAATGATTCTAATTTTCAGGCGCAACAAATATAAAGAGGAGAAGACAGGTGAAAATTTTATTTGCAACGACTAATCAGGGAAAGGCTAGAGAATTAAGGGCAGCTTTCCAAAAGAATGGCTTTAAGCTAGATATAATAACAAATAATGATTTATCTAATCCACCAGTTGTTGCAGAAACGGGAACAACCTTTGTCCAAAATGCAAAATTGAAAGCACATGCTTTAGCTGATTTTAGTCAAATGGTGACTATTGCTGATGACTCTGGGTTAATGGTTGATGCGCTTTATGGAGCTCCAGGTGTCCGTTCAGCTCGATATGCTGGTGAAGAACATAACGATTCCAAAAATAATGCTAAGTTATTGGCAGAATTGGGTGGAGTTCCACTTGAAAAGAGAACAGCGCATTTTAATACGACGATTATTGTATCTATGCCTAACTTTTTTGATCGAGATTTAGTTGTTAGTGGGCAGTGTACAGGACAAATTTTGCTATCTCCGCGTGGGGCTGATGGCTTTGGTTACGATTCCCTTTTTTATGTTGCTGAAAAGGGCAAGACATTTGCTGAGATGACCTTACTAGAAAAAAATAGTTTGTCACATCGAGGAAAAGCAATTAGCAAATTATTAGCAATCTTTCCAACCTGGTTAGCTCAATTTGAATAAATTAAAAAAAACAGGTTTACTATAAAGTACCTGTTTTTTTGATTAACTAGCTAAGGTAATATTATTTTGGGATAATGTTGCTAAATATGCTGTTAAATAGCGATCACGCACAACTTGTTCACAGCCAGTATCAACTTGAAAGTGGATGACATATTTTATTGTTTGGGCTGTTTGCTCTGTAATACCAATAATTTGGGGCTTTTGAATAAGTGAGTCATGAGAAATAGTACCGTTGACTTTTTTAATCAGAGCATTAACTTTATTGAAGTCATTATCGGCTTTTAGTTGTAACTCAATATCAAGACCAATCCCGCCATGGGCTAGATTTTGCACAATTGATATATTTCGGTTGGGAATATAAATAATTGATCCATCAGTAGCTTGTAGTCGTGTAGTACGTAATCCCAATTGAATTACAATGCCTGTTTGATTATTAAGTTGGACTAAATCACCAACATCGAATTGGTCTTCACTAAGAATAAAAAAACCATTAACTAAGTCACTAACAAAACCTTGTGCTCCCATACCAATAGCTAATGAAAAAATTCCAGCACTAGTTAATAAAGTTCCAACAGGAATACCCAAAATTGATAAAACAGCAAACAAATAAAAGAAAATCACGGTATATTCAAAAATACTAGTAATTAAGGTTGCTACAGTTCGTGTACGTTTATTTTGTGGCTGTCTATTATGCTTTAAATAGTGACTAATTACTTTTTTACCACATTGATCAATAATATAGAAAACAATAGTTGAAATAGCTAACTGCCATAAAACTGTAAGTGCTTGTTCGCCTAATCTATCCCAATTAAACTTTAATACTCTTTGATTTATTTGAAATGACTTATTCATAATTTCTACCTTTCATATATTTATATTAACTATAGCAAATTATTACATATAGATTGAGATTAACCTATTTTCATGCTAGACTTTTTCTAGGTACAGAATTGGAGGTAGAAGATGATAATTTCCTATGGTGCACTGGCAGGTTTAATTGCGGCAGTCGCATTATTAATTTTAGTACTTTTTACAATACCAGTACTTATTCGTGTTGCAAAAGCAGCCAAGGAAGTAAATAAAACAATCCAGCTTACCAATGAATCCATTCAACAAGTAACAAAAGATGTTGATGAATTACTCGATCAAACTGGTGATTTGCTAGATAAGACCAATGTTTTAATGGCAGATGTTAATGTAAAGATGAAAACTATGGATCCGGTTGTTCAAGCAGCCGCTGATTTAGGTGTAAGTGTTTCAGATGTTAATGCTTCTTCGCGGCGGATGGCAAAAAAAGTCAGCAATTTTCATTTGAAACGTAACGGTGTAATGTCTTCGGCTTTAACTTCGGTATTTGCCAGACGTAGGCGCCGTAAAGGCAAGGACTAATAAATTAAGTAGAAGGAGTTAATTTTTATGAAAAAACTTACAAGTTTTATATTTGGTACAATTATTGGTGGTACTGCAGGCTTTTTAGCTGGTTCATTATTAGTTTCTGATAACCAGATTGATGAATTAAAGAAAAAGGTTAAAAATAATGAAGCCGTTCAAGATTTAAAGAAGAAATACGATAATGGAACAGAGGTTGTTAAGAATCAGTTGGCTTCATTTCCCAAAAATGTTGAAGATGATTCAGAGTTGAAAGATTTTGATGATATTGTCATTGATAATTCTACTGACGCAGTTGCTGCAGTGCAAGATCATGCAGAAGATTTAGTTAGTGACTTACATCATGCTGAGAATGTTAATAATATAAATAAGCCTGATGAAACATATGGTTCAAATGATTCATATGTTAGACCATAGAAGTATCTAAAAATGCACGAGAAAAAATTTTCTCGTGCATTTTTTAATTATAGCTAAATAATTAATCTTTTAATGGTAAAATTTTTAATTCTTTACTGGTATGAGTAAAGGGTTCATAGCCATTTTTAGTTACAACCCCGCAGTCTTCAATTCTGACGCCAGCAACATTTGGTATATAAATTCCGGGCTCAATAGAAAAACACATGCCCTCTTCGATAATTAAATCATTGCCTTGAACGATTGAAGGATATTCATGGACTTCCTTACCAATGCCATGGCCCAAACGATGAATGAAATATTCACCATACCCTGCTTTAGTAATAACGTCGCGGGCAACACTGTCAAGTTCAGCAGCAGTCATTCCAGGACGAACTGCGTCAATTGCTGCTTGTTGAGCTTCACGATCAATTTCATATATTTCTTTCTGTTTAGCTGTTGGTTCTCCGTAAGCTACCGTTCTGCTTGAATCAGAGGCATAACCATTATGCATTGTGCCTAAATCAAATAGAACTAATTCATTTGGCTTAACGGTATTCATTGTAGGTCCAAGATGGGGATTGGCCGCATTAGCTCCAGTTTGCACAATAGTTTCAAAGCTTTCGTGCATAACGCCTTTTTGCAACTTAAGTTGATAGTCAATTTGTCCAGCGATATAGCGTTCAGTAACGCCTGTTTTAATAGCGTCAAAGCCGATTTGAAAAGCAAAGTCAGCTTCGCGACCAGCGGCTTGTAACTCCGCAATTTCTACTGGCGTTTTATACAAACGAATTTTAGCAATAAAATTGGATAGATCGCTATCAAAATTAGCATCTGGAAATTGCTGATGTATTAATTGATAATGAGAAACAGACAAATTATTTTTCTCTAACGCCCATCTTTGATATGCTGAAGTTCGGCTTTTTACTTTGTCGGCAATGAGCGCCCAAGGATTTTCGGAGTCAAGATAGCCATAAACATCACCATCCCAAGCTGAATTTTTAGCTTCTTCGACATTTAATGCAGGAACAAATACAAAGGGTTCATGATCCTTAAAGGCTATTAAGCAAAAAATCCGCTCATGTGGTTCCATTTCATAACCAGTAAAATAAGCGATTGTTGTTGGATTAGAAATGTAGGCGATATCGTTGCCAGAACTTTGTAACCATTCTTGTAATTTATTTAAATTCATGATTATTCCTTTCAATCAATTGATTAATTAAAAGAAGTATACCATGTTCTTTATATGAAAAAATGAAAGAATAGTTGTAAACGTTTGCAATTTTTGGAAAAGCATGCTAAATTTGATACTAGTATTTTTAAAACGGGGGAAAAGGATGCGTAAACAAGATATTACAATTTATGATGTTGCTCGTGAGGCCAAGGTATCTATGGCGACCGTTTCAAGGGTTGTTAATGGCAATACCAATGTACGTAAAGATACCAAAGACCGAGTAATGGAAGTTATCAAGCGCCTGCACTATCAGCCTAATGCTGTAGCACAAGGTCTTGCTTCTAAACGAACAACTACAGTTGGTTTAATTGTACCTGACTTAACTAATTTATATTTTGCAGAACTTTCAAAAGGAATTGATGATATTGCTTTGCTTTATAAATACAATATCATTATTACGAGTATTGAAAATCAATTGATGCGAGAAGATCAGGCAATTCAAGGACTATTAAATAAACAAGTCGATGGCGTTATTTATATGGCTGATAATTTGCCTAATGAAGCTGCTGAGGCCTTTAAGCGGACTGATACACCAGTAGTTTTAGCTGGAACAAAAGATCGCCATAAAGAATTCCCTTCTGTTTCGATTGATTATCAAAAGGCAGATACTGAAGCTTTAAATCTCTTTTATAATGATGGCAGAAAAAATTTGGCGCTTGTTTTAGATAATCCTGATACATTTGTTAATGCCGAAAATAGGATTCCTGCTTATAAAAACTTTATGAAGAAGAATAATTTGGGTCCAGAGCATATTTATACCAATATTAAAGATCATTCGGATGGTTACAATTTATTTTCACAATTGCAAGATGATCATATTGATGGTGTTCTAGTTACTCGTGATGTTGCTGCAGTGGGTATTCTAAATTCTGCAATTGATGCTGGTAAAAATATTCCCAAGGATATGGAAATTGTGACAGCAAGTGCGACACAAATTGCTTCTGTTGTTCGTCCAGCTATAACCGCAGTGCGTCAACCATTATATGATATTGGTGCAGTAGCGATGCGCATGCTAACAAAACTAATGAGTAACGAAGAAGTGGCTAATATGCAAATTGAATTGCCATATGAATTATTAAAAAAGCAAAGTACATCAAATGAATAAATAAAAAAGTCTGGGACAACTAGTTCTTTATACAAAAAAGCAGACAAAACACAGCTTTTAGTGTTTTGTCTGCTTTTTATTGGTTTAGGAAAATAATTTTTCTCAGACTCGCTTCTTTTGTTTGAGTGCAATTTACTATGACGACTTAAATTAGGAGCAATATCAATGAGACAATCCGCAAATTGATTCAGTAGATTTACAAGTTAGGAGACAATTTTAGCTTTTGCTGCCGTCTCTTTTATTTAAAGCTACTAATGTTTCTATAATAGTTTTTACAGGTGGGGATTGTAGGGGTTGATATGCTGTTAAAGCAATATTAGTGTAGCGGTTCATGCGAGGTAAATTGTGGTATTGCTGCCAACTAGCATCATCAAAAAAGCCGTAAAAGAGAATATCGCGAGCTTTAACCCAACCTAGTGTAGTCTTAAGCCACATGCTGTTTGGACTACCATTGAAATTTTTAATTTTGAATAATTGATTAGCTGGTAATATTTTTTTCGTTTTTGTTTGATTTTCAGGATAACGGTAGATGGTAACTGGAGCCTGGGATTTAGCTAAAAGTTGTTTATCTTGGTAGGGCATAACCTCTTGTGGTTTTAAATCAAGATTGACGAATTCAGCAGAAACAAAAGTTTGATTTGCAATTTGGTAATAAAGTTGATTATGAGCCCGAACACCATACATTATGTTTAAGCTCTGCCCTGGATAAATAAATTTTTTTTGTTTAATACGAACGTAGGGATTCATCATCGTTGTAGTTTTATTTTTGCCGAAATAGATTCCTTGACGGTTAATTTCGTATTTTTTAGTTCCTTCTTTGGCTAATTTGTATTTAAAACCCGTACTAGGGAAGTTAGTTACTACACCATCGATATTTTTATTAATTAGCCAATGCCATAATGATGGTGATTCATCCATTTCGGCCCAAACAAAAACTTGTTTATTTAAGCGGTGTAACCAATGAATTAGGAAGGGATGATTTAAAATTAAGTCAGATGAGATATTAACCGCATTAACTTGCGGTAAATTACTAAAATTAATTCGCTTAAGGCTGCCAACTATGAGAATAAGATAGGCATCAGGCAGTAATTTGCGCAAGCGAAACAAGCTGGCAACTGAAAAGGAATGAATCATGACACGATTTTCCATATGATATTTTTTGATAGTTGCGGCAATTTTATTTTCTAGTTCATATGAAGGATCAATTGAGTGATCGATTTTAGTTTCTAAGATGAATTTAGCCTGTGGTTGTTTACGGTAATGTTCAAAAAGTTGTGTTAAACTAAGCACATGTTCACCATTATCATATGTTAATTGGCTAAGTGTTTGCCAATTGTTTTGTGATACAATTGCATGAGTATGGGTGACACGGTATAAATCATCGTCATGCGAGATTACTAATTCTCCATCTGAAGATAGATGCAAATCAAGTTCGACATAATCAGCTCCTGAATTGAAGGCAGAGTCATCACTTTGAATTGTTTCTTCAGGGTATTTACTAGGATCTCCGCGATGACCAACAACGGTAAATCCACTGGTTATTAAAAAGACTATACTAAAAAATAAAGCTTTAAGTAAACGGCCGTTAACTTTCATGTGTACACCTCTATCAATACTACAATAGCATGGTTGCACATTTTTTGCTATATGTCACAATTTAAGTTTATGTATTATGTAGGAAAAATTTATGAATGAAGAATATGAAGAATTTGATTTAATTGAAGAGATAATCCGTAATGATGGTAGCAAGTATTTTGAAATTTCAAATATTGATCAAAATGGAATTGCTGAATTAGCGGTTGATCATGGATTAATTAAAAATGTGCGAATTTTACAGTTAAATATACCTCGTACCAAGGCTTTGGTCATCTATGAAAAGTATATTAATCAGAATTATCATTTAGAAACTTTAAATAATGAACGAGATTGGAAAAATCCGACTTGGGTAGAGTGGGAAAAACCTAAAGGCAAGATTTTGGATAGTTATAATTTGGTTTTAAAATCTAATCAAATTGGATAGAGAGTTAAAGATGGAAAAACTGCGTATTTTACATACTAATGATTTACATTCACATTTTGAGCATTTTCCTCAAATTGCTCGTTATTTACATAAAGCACAAAAAGATAGGTCTGTTAATCAAGTTTTAACATTTGATGCAGGAGATTTTATGGATCGATCAAATCCATTAACGGATGCAACTTATGGCCAAGCAAATATTAAATTAATGAATTCATTCAATTATGATGCAATTACAATTGGTAACAATGAGGGTATTTCTAATTCTCATGAAACAGTAGAGCATTTATTTGATCATGCTAACTTTCCCGTTCTACTGGCAAATTTACAAGAAGAAGATGGAACAAGGCCAAATTGGGCACTGCAAGATAAAATTATTAAAACTAATAAAGGTACGCGAATCGCTTTAATTGGGCTAACTGCAGCTTATCCTCTTTCCTATGAACCTAATCATTGGCATGTCAAGACGTTAAAAGCGGCAATGGATGAGGTGTTACCGAAGATTGCTGGTCAATATGATGTTCTAATTTTGTTAACACACGTTGGGTTAAACATGGACTGCTTTTTGGCAAAAAATTATCCAGAAATTGATTTGATTATTGGCGGACATAGTCATGATTTATTGAAACATGGGTTAGAGGTTAATAACGTTTGGATTACTCAGACGGGAAAATGGGGTAATTTTGTAGGCAATATTTACGTTGAAATAGATAATGAGCATCAGATACAAAAAATTTCGCCACATGTTGAACCAACTAGTTTAATGAAAAGCGAGCCTGCTGATGAACTGACAGTTAAAGATTATTTGAAGTGTGGAAAAGAAATTTTATCTCGTGAATATATTGCTGATTTACCTAAGCAATATGATAATAGTTTAGACGCGGCAATAGAAGTATCGATGGAAGCAATTGCTAATTTTGCTCAAACAGATATAGCAATGCTTAGTTCAGGGTTGTTTCTAACACCTTTTAAAAAAGGAATTTTAACTAAATATGATTTACAACAAGCATTGCCACATTCAATGCATGTAGTACGGACAACACTTCAGGGGTGTGACTTATGGCGTTTAGTTATGGAAATTGAAAAGAACCGGCATTACTTAGATCATTTTCATTTGCAGGGAATGAGTTTTCGCGGCAAAATTTTTGGGCAGATGTATTATCGAGGAGTTAGATATGATCCAGTTGAACAATCAGTTTATGTGAATAATCAGCAAATAAATTTTAAAAAGAACTATCAAATTGCCGTATTAGACCATTATATTTTAGTACCATTCTTTCCAACTTTAGCAATTGTGGGTGAAAATCAGTTTTTATTTCCACAATTTTTACGCGAAGTAGTTGGTAATTATTTGAGTAAAAAATATCCATTAACAGGAAGTGATATTGATGATGGAAAAAGAAATGGCAGTCAAGACAACTAAGGCAAATAAAGAAAATCGTTTTGTTAAAGAACAACCCCTACGGCATCCTTTAGCAGTTGTGACCTTAAACGGTAATCATTTAAAAATTAATAAGCAATCTTATCAGATAGTTGTTAATAAGCAAGAAGCACTAAGTATAGAAGTTTTACGCCAAAAATATGATCCTTATTTAGATCAATATGATTTTTTGGTTGGGGATGTCTCAAGTGAACATTTGCGCTTAAAAGGCTTTTATAAAAATAACGTTCAAGCTACAATTGATCGCAGGGAACAAACGATTGCTGATTATTTAATGGAATATTGTAATCCTGGTGCGGGTTATTTTATTTTAAAGCTACTAAGTCCAGTGCATCATTACCGCTCTACTAATAGTAAAAAGCAATCCCAAAGCCAATATCGAAGAAGAAAGAAAGTCAAGATCAGGTCAACGTTACAGCATAATTTTATTATTAAGAAAAGAAAGAGTAGCAATTAGGTGAAAGATTATCGTTTATTTTTAATTGATCTTGATGGTACGATTTATCGGGGACAAGATACGATTGCTTCGGGAGTGCGCTTCATCAAGCGACTAGAATCATTGGGAAAGGATTATCTTTTTTTAACTAACAATACAACACGTACGCCACAGATGGTGGTTGAAAAGCTAGCAAAACATGGTATCAATACGGATATTTCGCATATATATACACCATGTATGGCAACAACTAGCTACATTTTAAGCCAAGAAAAAGAAAATAAAAAAATTGGTGTCTATCTAATTGGTCAGGTTGGGTTATGGAGTGAATTTTTTAAGCATCCAGAATTTGAATTAAATCCTAGTGATCCTACTTATGTAGTTGTAGGAATGGATGCTGATTTGACCTACCACAAAGTTCAAATTGCAACCAGCGCAATCAGAAAGGGAGCAATTTTTATAGGCACAAATGCCGATTTAAATCTGCCTAGTGAAACCAGGTAATGGTTCACAATGTGCTATGATTGCTGCTGCAAGTGGATGTGAACCAATATATATTGGTAAACCCGCAAAAATTATTGTAGAGCTACTTTTAAAGCAAAGAAATTGTTTAAAAGAAGATGCACTTATCATTGGTGACAATTATGAAACTGATATTAAGGCAGGATTCAATAGCCAAGTTGATCAATTACTTGTATTAACTGGGATTACAAAGAAAGTAGATATTCAAGGTAAAAGGCAACCAACACTTATTGTTAATAATTTGGATGAAATTAAATTATGATCGACAAAAATAATTTTTTTAGTATTATTTATCATTTTGTTTTTGCAATTACTAGTAGTGTTGTAGGAGCGGTTATTGCTAGTTGGCCTCTTTTAATGATTTTTGTTTTGGTACAAAAAACTTATAAGGTAGTCAATTTATCAATAGGTCAAATAATGGGAAATTATAATCAATTGTTATGGTATTTAATATGGCCGCTTAAAAAGAAGCTTAGAATGAGTAATTTACCTACCTCAATGGCGGCTGCACAGCATTTTGCTGATGTAAAAAAGTTATTTACCATAGTAATTATTGCTTTTTTGTGTTGCTTAATATTGTATTTTTGGAACAGTAAAAGTAAAAAAAGCTTTTTCAGATTAAATAAAATTTGTGCACTATTATTGTTGCTTTTACCAGTTGCTGCCCTACCTTTTGCGTTGACGAATTTTGATCAATTTTTTATCAATTTTCATCACCTATTTTTTATTGGAAGTACTACTTGGTTATTTAATCCTGAGACTGACCCAATTATCAATCTTTTGACTGAAGGCTTTTTTGCCGCTTGCTTTGCTGTAGGTGGAACTATTTATGAACTATATTTTGCCAATCAATTATTGCAACGATAAAAAGGAGCTCCTAATGGGGCTCCTTTTTTTGAGTATAATGTTTTTTGAAAGTAACAAGTAAAATTGGTAAAACTGAAATTAAGATAATCGCCAAGATTAATAAGGAAAAATTATCTTTAACAAATGGTATGTTGCCAAAAATAGCACCAATTATAGTGAAGATGCCACTCCAAATGATTCCGCCGACTATGTTGTAGATAGCAAATTTTCCGTAGTGCATTTTGCTACCGCCAGAAATGAATGGAACGAATGTCCTAATAAAGGGGATAAAGCGACCTATAACAATAGTGATCGGTCCATGGCGATTGAAAAACTGTTCGGCTGCTAAGCGATTTTTTTGATTAATCAGTTTGTTGAACCAAGAATATTTTTCTCCAGCAGTCACTGATCGTGCCCCAATTTCATAATTACAAGCATCACCTAAAACTGCGGCAAGAACAACAGCCAAATAAATTAGCCAAATATTGAGGTTATATTTGGGATTAACTGCCATTGAACTGGCGGCAAAAATAAGCGAATCACCTGGTAAAAATGGGAAAATAACTAATCCAGTTTCAATAAAAATAATTCCAAAAATGATTAAGTATGTCCAGCTACCAAACTGATTTACTATTTCAATCAAATGATGGTCAATGTGTAGAATAAAATTGACAATAGTCATAAATTGCTCCTATATACTGGTTGAATGAATGGTTAAATTTTTTTGGGGAAAAAGTGAACGCATAATTGATGTAATTGCTATTTGTGCTTCGCCAAAGCCTAGACCAATTACTGGGACGCGTTCTGGGTAATATGCAGCATCTCCTACTGCATAAATGCCTGAAATATTGGTTTCCATTGCGCGTGAAACGCCAATTTGTCCCTTGGTTAAGTTGACGCCCCACTTACTTACAAAATTATTATCGCTACGAAAACCATAGGCAACAACAATTTGATCAAATTTCTTAGCAATGATATTTGTAGTACCTATTTCCTTTAATTCAATTTCAAGCTGATTATTGCTAAGAGTAACAGCTTTGGGCAGATAGGGTGTAAGAACTTCAACGTTTTGTAATTTCTTTAATTGTTGAACATTAGCTTCAAGCCCCCGAAATTCATTTCGGCGATGTATGATTTTAATCTGGGTATTAGCTACATTTGCAAGCTCAAGTGCCCAATCTAATGCGGAATCACCGCCGCCAAAAATGCCAATTGTTTGATTTTGAAATTTTTGGGGATCATTAATAAAATAGTGAATATGTTTTTCAATTTCATCATTTGTGTGTAAAGGAAATGCTTTAGGTGTAAATGAACCATTACCAGTAGCAATGATAACACTTTTAACTTCAAATTCTTTATCAATTAAAAAGCAATCTTCAATTTTTTCAATAGAATTAACACGATGGTCAAATACAAATTTTGCTTTTCTTTCAGCTGAATACATCAACTTTTCAATTAATTCAGCTCCAGTAATTTGGTTAAATACGGGAATGTCGAAAATTTTTTTAAATGGGTACAGTAATTTCGGTTGCCCTCCAGCTTCACTTAATGAATCAAATACAATAGTTTTTAACCCGTGCAAATGAGCAAAACTTGCACTAAAAAGTCCAATTGGTCCTGCTCCGATAATTGCTAAATCAAATTTTTTTATTTAAAAAACCTCCTAATAAACCTTGATATTTCAACTTTAGCATGAATTTTAAAGTTAGTCACTTGAAAAAAATCATAAAAAAGGGTTGCAAAAACCAAAAAAGGTTGCTAATATAAATAACTGTCGTCAGGGCAAAGCCAGTAAGGCAAAGGCAAGGCGGCAAAAAAGATATAAAAAACCAGTTGACAAAAGCGACTGAGTTTAGTAATATAAAAAGCGCTGTTGTTTAAAGAAGCGGCAGCGCGGGTCAGAAAAAAGTTCTTGACAGAGTCGAGAGCATCTGATA